>JACQFP010000029.1 GCA_016200005.1 Verrucomicrobiota bacterium
TGCCGCCACGTTTCTGCGCTTGGGATTTGTCGCGTTCGTTGCTGAGAAAATTCTCAAGGCAGGTGAGCAGGAACGTGCGGACCCGGCCTTTGGCCGGGTGGACCGTTTGCAGACCGTCGCGCGAAAGTAAATCCGCAAAAAATCCCTGAGTGAGGTCTTTTGCATCGGCAGGACTGCGTCCGCGCCGCCGGATGAAGGTGTAGAGTGGAGGCCAGTAGGTTGCGCAGAGTTGCTCCAAAGCTTGCTTTGCGTCGGGCGACCGCCGGTTCGCAGCGTCCAAGACCATGGTCCAGTGCGTGAGATCGAACCGAGCCTCCGTGGCGACAGGTGTTGTCTGACTTCCTTCAGACATGCTGATTCCTTTCGTCTGGATTTAACCTTAATTGAATGGTCAATGCAAGCCGCCATTGACGTGGTTTTCAGTGAAAAGGAACTAACTTGCTTAAGCGCCGTTGGACTTTAGTTTCCGTGCATGTCGCAACGAACTCTGACCCTCGGCCACTCGCCCGACCCCGATGACGCGTTTATGTTTTACGGGTTGGCGAAGGGCTTCATCCCGACGCGCGGCTTCAAGTTTGAGCACATTCTGCAGGATATCCAGACGCCCAACGAGCGGGCCACGCGTGGTGAATTGGACATCTCGGCCATCAGCATTCATTCCTACGCGTACGTCAGCGACCAGTATGCTTTGCTGCCGAGCGGTGCGAGCATGGGCGATGGTTACGGGCCAATGCTTGTAGCGAAGCAGAAGTTCTCCAAAAACGAAGTTGCCCGCAAAAAAATCGTAGTACCGGGCACGATGACCAGCGCTTTTCTCGCTTTGCAACTTTGGCTCGGCAAGAGCGCGAAAGAGATTGATTACGTCGTCGTGCCGTTCGACCAGATATTTCAAGCTGTCCGCTCGGGCGCGGCGGAGGTGGGATTGATCATTCACGAAGGACAACTCACCTATCGCAACGAAGGTTTGCAGGTTTGTGAAGACCTTGGTGTCTGGTGGGGACGCGAGAATGACGGACTGCCGTTACCTTTGGGCGGTAACGTGATTCACAAACGGTTCGAGCCGACGGTCCGCAAAACAATTTCTGGGATTCTGACCGCGAGCATACAATACAGCCTCGATCATCGTGCGGCTGCGGTGGAGCACGCGCTGCAATACGCCCGCGACATGGGGCGCGACCTCGCGGACCAGTTTGTGGAGATGTATGTGAATCACTGGACGCTGGATTACGGCGAGAAAGGGCGCGAATCCATCCGCCGATTGTTGGGGCTTGCTTTTGAACGAGGGCTGATTCCGCACCGGCAGGAGTTGGAGTTTGTTGTGTGATGGCGCTCGCGCTTGGCGACAATAAAATGATTTATTAAAGGGCTTTACACCTTCCTCTCAAAAAATTAGACTCACCACCCTATATTAACGAGAAATGGAAATTGGAACTATGGAAGCTAAAGTGAATACGATTGAAGACGTGCGATTGCACGAACGAGACACCGGTTCGGCCGATGTCCAGATTGCTTTGTTGACACAGCGCATCAATCACCTGACCGAGCATCTGCAAAAGAACATCAAAGATCACAGCTCGCGTCGCGGTCTGTTGGTGATGGTGAGCCAGCGTCGCCGGTTGCTTGATTATTTGCACAACACGGACACCAATCGCTACCTGGCGATCACCAAGAAGCTCAAGCTTCGTAAATAGTTTTCTGTGGAGGCGCAGGCGGATGCCATTCATCCGCCGGTCCGCAGTCGGAGTGCCTCCCACCCCTGATTTAGTTGAACTGCCAATCGCGCCCGGTTCAATTATGATTCCTAAACAATTGCGCGTATGAAAATCCCATTGCTCCCGGGTAATTTCAACGAGCCCCGAATCAGTTCGGGGCTCCTTGAAGTTCCTCGGAGCCAATGGGTGTAGAAAGAAAGTTATGTCAGAAAAAATCATTGCCCCATTGGGCGATAAGCAAATCATTATTGAATCCGGCAAAATTGCCAAACAAGCCGACGGGGCCGTCGTCATCCAAATGGGCGAAACCATCGTCATGGTGGCCGCCGTGGCCGCCACCAAAGCCAAACCCGGCCAGGATTTCTTTCCGCTCACGGTGGATTACCGCGAAAAGGCCGCCGCCGCGGGCAAATTTCCCGGCGGTTACTTCAAACGCGAAGGCCGTCCGACTGAAAAGGAAATTCTCACCTGCCGTTTGATCGATCGGCCCATCCGTCCGCTCTTTCCCAAGGGCTGGTATAATGAGGTGCAGGTGCAAAGCATCGTGTTGAGCGCTGATGGTGAGAATGATCCCGACATGCTCAGTCTGCTTGGCGCTTCGGCAGCTTTGATGGTCAGCGACATTCCGTGGGACGGACCGTTGGGCGCGGTGCGTGTCGGTCGGATCAACGGCAAGTTTGTGGCAAATCCTACGCACGCGCAAATGGCTGAAAGTGATCTCGACCTCGTTTACGTCGGCACCAGCGCGGACATCGTGATGTATGAAGGGTCGGCCAGGGAAATAACCGAAGCCGACTTTAACGCGGCGTTGGAATTTGCCCGGGAAAGTTGCCAGCCGCTCATCGACGCCCAAAGGGAGTTGGCTACTAAAGCGGGCAAGCCAAAGCGCGCCATCACGCTCAACATCGTTCCCGAGGAAATCCTTAAGGAAGCCAAAGCCTTGGCCGGGGATCGCGTCGTCGCGGCGCTGCTCACGCCTGGAAAACTCGCGCGCGAATCTGCCGTCAGCGCAATTTTCGAGGAGGTTGGAAAAAAACTGGTGGAGAAATTCGGCGAAGAGAAAGTGACCGAGTTCGTCATCAAAGACGCCTCGTACTACATCCAGAAGGAAGCCGTTCGCGGTCTCATCCTCAACAGCGGCAAGCGGCTGGATGGTCGCGCGTTTGATGTGGTTCGTCCCATTTCCGGCGAAGTCGGCATTTTGCCGCGCGCCCACGGCTCGGCGCTGTTCACGCGCGGCGAAACGCAGACCGTCACGCTGGCCACGCTGGGCACGAGCGAAGACGCGCAGGAGTTTGACTCTTATACCGGTGGCGAAACCGAGAAAAAATTCATCCTGCACTACAACTTCCCGAATTTTTCCGTCGGAGAGACTGGACGCATCAGCGGTCCGGGCCGTCGCGAAATCGGCCACGGCGCGTTGGCGGAACGTTCCATCGAGCCGATGCTGCCGTTGAAGGATTATCCGTATGCGATCCGTGTCACCAGCGAGATCATGGAGTCCAACGGTTCCACGTCGATGGCTTCCGTGTGCGGCGGCACGCTGGCGCTCATGGACGCCGGCGTTCCGATGACGCGACCTGTGGCTGGCATCAGCATCGGGATTTGCACTCAGCTTGATGATCAGGACAAACTTTCCCGTTACCAGTTGCTCACCGACATCATCGGTTGGGAAGACGCGTTCTGCGACATGGACTGCAAAATTGCCGGCACGTCGAAAGGCATCACCGGATTTCAGCTCGATCTCAAACTGCGCGGCATTCCGCACAAAGTGATGGCGGAGGCTGTGGAGCGGGCAAGAGTGGCGCGCCTCTTTATCCTGGGCGAGATGGCCAAGACTCTGGCCGAGCCGCGCAAGGAAATGAGCAAGTACGCGCCGCGTATCGTCACGGTGAAGATCAACCCGGAGAAGATTGGCGCGTTGATCGGGCCGGGTGGCAAAAACATCAAGCGGCTGGTGGAGGAGTCCGGTTGCGAAATCAACATTGAGGACGACGGCACCGTCAATATCTACTCCGTCTCGGAAGAGGGAATGAAGATTGCCCGCGACGCAATTGAAGGCATGACTGCCGAAGCCGAGATTGGGAAAATCTATCGTGGCAAAGTCGTCACGATAAAGGAATTTGGCGCGTTCGTTGAATTTCTGCCCGGCAGGGACGGCCTGTGTCACATCAGCGAGCTGGCCAACTTCCGCGTCAAGCAGACCGAGGACATCGTCAAATTGGGCGACGAAATCTGGGTCAAGTGTCTCGGTGTGGACGAAAAAGGCCGGGTGAAACTTTCCCGCAGAGCTGCCATGGCCGAACGCGATCAGGAAATGGCTGACAAGAAACAGCCCCCGGAAAACTGAATCACAGTCGGCCCAACATCGAAGAGTCAAGGCCGTCGGGTTGCAGCGCTTTCGCAGCCCGCCGGCTGAAGTTTCTTTTCATGATGTCGTCGATTGATGTTTGCCGCATTCTCCTGTTTGCCACTTTGCTGCTGACCTGCCCGGCATCCGACTAATTAGCCACGCCGCGAATGTTGTTGAGGAGAAGCGGTAACTGGAGCACATCCTGAACGGTGCCACGTCAACCCTTGGGAGCCTGATCACGAAATTTCTTGGAGCACTCCGGGCAAATGCCGTGTGAAGTCTGCCCGCCGGTTTTGCGCGTAAAATGTTCCTCAAGCGAAAGCCATTGATTGTCGTGCTCGATCTTCCGACACCAGGCACAGACGTGGAGAAAACTTTCCAAGTAGCTGAGCCGGGAAACGACCAGGTAAATCTTATAGGCTGAAAGCATCCACAGTAGGATGATGACGGCGGTCGAAATGACCGTTTGGTTGATGTCTTGGTCCTGCTGACGTAATCCAAACCAATGATGCGTCAAGTCGAACAACGCATTACACCATGTCAGGACGATGATGATGAGGAAACCCAGACTCTGCCAAAAAATGGCTTTCTGCCAGTATAGCGTTTGTTTGGGTGGCGGAGATTTGAATGGTTCGTTGGTCGTTTGCATCGGTTGAAGGTATTTTTCTTTGAACGCTAAATGGGCTGATGAACCACGACAATCTTAAAATGCCCGCCGCCTTTGCATTCACAAGGATGACCGACTGGAGCAGAAAGCTACGACAGTTGGGACTTCCAAACTCTGATGAATCTGCTATCCTTGACCATCGTTAAGCCAAAGAAGAAACGACCGAGAGATTTGAGATGAAAATTAACCGTAATCTTCGCTGGGCTTTTCTTTCGCAGTTCGTTTTCGTCGTACTCTTCGCCGCGCAGTTGTACGCGCCTGTAGTTGGTGACTTCCATGTGCGGTACGCAGTCGGACTTACGTTGGCGTGTAACCCGCTTGATCGGTTTCCACCGGGTGTAAACAATGCCGTTCCAGTTCCGCTGAATGGAGTGTCGATTTTCGCGATCCGACCAGAGGGCTTTGTCGCCGACAACTATCTCGGGGGATGGACTGACCCAGATTTGCCACTGCCTCCCGGAGATGCTTGGTTCTTAAGAAACCCATTGACTCTGTTTACAAACGAGTTTTTTGGGGCGGTCCATGATGGGACGAATCAATTGTCGGTGGGTTGGAATGTATGTGGCGCAATCGCTCCTTATGATGGTCTTCTCAGCACCGATCACGGGTGCCCGGTTGTGTCCAATGACGTGGTTTACATTTTCAATAGTACGAACCAAGCTTACGAAGCATACACTTTCACCACAAACTGGCAGCCTTTCGAGCCTTCAATAGCAGTAGCACAAGGGTTTTGGATCCAAAAGTCTTTCCCGGCGGAGTGGACGGAATTGGTGTTACCACCAGGCAACCAAATATCGCATTCGCTGACGACGATTTCTTCCACAGTCGGCCAGATCAATTTTTTCACTTATAACCCTTTGAATGGTGGACTTGGCCGTGTATTCGATCTCGGAGGTTCCGTTCCAGCCGGGACAAACTACTTTGGGCAGTTGTACGCGAGTCTCATCAATCAGGAATCATCGCTTAACCCAATTGGTCTCCCGATTCATTTGCTTGGCGGAACTTGGGCGGGCTATATTCGAGGGAGCAGCGTAAACGTTCCTGATACAGTCGGTGGAGATACCGTTTACCTACAACTTCGCGTATAGGAATGGTCTTTAGCTGACTCTTTCGAATCCGCGAGCAGGATCGGCGCGGTGCGAGGCAAGTCCGCAGTGTTTACGGCTCAAGCCGGTGCCACAATAGTCGATGGCCACCCGGGTCTGCCGCCGGCACGAACGGATGCTTTCCCGTCATTTTCAGTCCAGGCATTAGCTCCGGAAGGCACGCTTGTCGCTACCGGCATCAGCCTGAGCAATGGCGTTCCAGTGATCGCTTATTTGGGAGCGGCTGGTCAGACTTATGTCATCGAGTCAGCAACAAACCTTGCTTCGCCCGTGTGGATTCCCGTTGGCACGAACGTCGCCGGCACCAACGCGACTTTCGAGGTGATCGATTCAACGTCAATCCTAACACTGGAGAGATTCTACCGAGGCAGGTCAGCTAATTGAGCCTCTTCGACTTGGGGAGAGAAGCATCGAACCAAGTTCAATGTCGCCGTAAAATCAACCGATGCTCTATCCGCCGGGTCTGGTGATATTCCAACGGCGGCAGATCGGTGAGTGTCGGCGATTCCGTTTCGTTCAAAATGTCTTTGGCCAGCTTTTGCAATTCGCGCCAGCGCGGCCAGTCTAATTCCGGCGCGTGGGAAATCTGTCGGAGCAGGCTGCGCCATTCGATGATGATGCGGTCGATGTCGCCCGCGCCCAGCAGTTCCGTCACCCATCCGCTTTTACTCGCGGGGTTCTTGTGTACCGACGCCACCACCATTTCCGCGCCCGAACCGTATTTTGGTGGCACGCCGTTTTCCAGATAGCCCGGAATCGATTGCAGTCCGAAGCGTTCCTGACAAACCATCGCCAGCCGCCCGCCCCAGCGATTTTCGTCGCCGCAGAAACGGAAGCCGGCGTCGAGATTGGCCAGGTCGTAAATCAACTCGGCCAACGGATACTTTTCATCTTCCAAAGCGGCGGCCACGGCCAGACCGTCGCCTTGCGCAAAAAAACTCGCCACTTGACCGCGTTGCGTCGGCGCACCGTCAGCCTCGACCAAACTAAGCCGCCGCCAGAGTAACGCCACGCCCGTCGACGTGGGAAGCTCACGGCAAATCGGCACGAGCGAACAGCGGGCGCAATCTGCAGGCAACACTTCGCGCTCGATCGGTTTCCAGAGCGCGACACCGTGCGAATCCACCGGCACGCGCATTGTCAGTTCGGCGAGACTGACTTGGGCCACGATTTTGTGTGGATGGTTGGTGAAGCGGACAACGGGAGTTTTTTGCTGGGCGAGTTTCTTTTCCACCAGTGGAACGATCTTTTCGTTCCAGACCGCGCGTGGCGCCTGGCGTCCCGACCAGTTGGTCAAGCGGCGAATCCACTTGGCGAGAATGACGCGGTCATGGCCCAACCGGTCGGCCACGGTGATGGCGCGACCGTAGATTTTGCCCCCCTCGTTCTCAGATAAAACAAAGAGCGTGCCGGTGCCAATTTTGTCGAGCGCCGCGGGGATTTGAAGTGCGGGAATCAACCGTGTTTCGTGAGGCGCGTGTTGCGTGTTGCGTGTTGCATCAAGTATTGCTCCCTCGTCCGACTGGTGTTTGAGGGAAGACGCAAGACGTAGCACATCTGCGCTGACGAATATTTCTCGCAATGGCTTCTCCACCGGCGTCGGGTAAACCTCCCACTCGCCCCGGCTGTTGAGCATCTCTCGGACGCGCTGGCGGACGTGACGGGCGCGTTCGGCGTCGGTTTTCAAGCCACAGGGTGTGTCGGGATGTTTCAACGATTGTTCGACGCCGAGAAAAATTGGTTTGGTGGTGAACAGGCGTTCCTGCACCCGCACGGCTTCCGCGAACGGCTCCCGTCCTTGTTGCGCGGCGATGGCCATCAAGCCGAGCAACGCACTCCAATCCACCGCGCCGCTGCGCGACAGATGGCAGGGACGGGCGTCCAACAAGCGAATTTGGTTGGCGGTGACCAGCACGAAACCGATTTCGTCGATGCCGCGTCGTCCGGCGCGACCGAACATCTGCAAAATTTCGTCCGCCTTGAGCGGCTGTTCCAAATTATCTCGGCGATAGGAATCGCCGGCCAAGGCCACGCTGCGAAGAGAGAAATTAATTCCCGCGGCCAGTCCCATGGTCGCCACGACGACGCGGAGTTGACCAGCCTTGGCCAGCGGCTCGATGACGCCGGCCCGCGCGGCGTAGCTCAATCCACTGTGATGATAAGCAATGCGGCTCTTCAACATTTTGGCCAGATGATCGCCGACGAGGAGCTTTTGTTCGGCGCTGAGTTGAAGCGGATTGGGCGTCGGCAATATGCGGGCGAGTTCGGCAGCCATTGATTCAGCAGACTGCCGGCGTGGAGCAAAAATCAAAATTGGCCCCAAATCATCTGCGAGCGACTTCGCCACGAAGCGCGGCCAATAGCCGCGGATTTCAGTCGGGACACGGTAATTCAAATCGTTCGCATTGACTTCTTCGAGCGGAACAGGTCGGTGATCGTTGCGAATCAAGACGGCGTCGCGTCCCAGGCGGCGCAACCATTTCACCACGTCTTGCGGATTACCGACGCTGCCGCTCAAGAGCAGAAGCTGCGTTTGCGGAGGCGACAAAGCCAGGGCCAGTTCATAATTCAAGCCGCGGTCGGCGTCGCTGATCATTTGATATTCATCCACCACCAACAACGCCGGACCATCGCCTTGAATCAAGCGGTTTTTCTGCGTTTCCAATGTGGCGACAAGAACGGGCGCATTGAGGTTTTCGGCAAGGTCGCCGGTGGCGATGCCCACGTCCCAACCGCGCGCGCGCCATTCGGCGAGTTTGTCGTTGGCCAGCGCGCGCGTGGGCACAGTGTAAATGGCCTGGCCGTGATTCTTGCCCTGATTGGACCAGAGTTCAAAAATAAGTGTTTTACCCGCGCCGGTCGGTGCTTGAACCACGACGTCCTTGACTGCGCGCAAGGCCGTCACCGCTTCCTGTTGCCAGAGGTCAGGCACGGTGACCTGATTGAAGGCGGTTTGCTCCGTGAGTTGTTCAGCGAACGTCTGCACGTCGCCAAGATAGTCGAAGAAACCAAATGTGAAACGAGGATTTTGCTGACCGAGGGAAAAATACAGAATTCTGAAACTTTTTTGCCGACGACTGTGTCCTTGGGGTAACATGGCCCTGAACCTGTTCAGGGAAGACAATGACAGAACCGGAAGATTTTGAGGTGTTCATGAAGAACTACCAGAACATGGTTTATACGACCGCGGTCCGCATGCTTGGCAACGAGGCTGATGCGGAGGACATCTCGCAGGAGGTTTTTCTCAAGGCCTGCGAGCGCTATGAGGAACTTTCGCGCAGCCACCGAGCCGGCGGCTGGCTCAAGACTGTGACGAAGAACCTTTGTTTGAATCATCTGTCGCGTTACCGCTCCCGCTGGCGTTTTTTTTCGGAGATGTTTCACGAGGAAACAGGCGAGGATTATTCCGCTACTTTGGCCGCGCCCGAGGTTCACGAGAAAAACATGGCCGAGACTGAACAGCGTGAAACCTTGGAGACTGCCTTAAAGAAACTGCCCGCCGATCAGCGCGTACCTTTGGTGCTCTACCATTTTGAAGACATGAGTTACGAAGAAATCGCGCGGCAAATTGGCATATCGCTGAGCAAGGTCAAGATCGACATTCATCGCGGGCGCGAGGCGCTGCGACAGAAATTGAAGTTAAAACCGATAGGCGATTTCATGACGGGCAGCGCGCAAATGATGGCGGACCGATCGGCTGCCGAAGTCAACCGTCCGGCTCAATCGAACTGATTAATTCATGGAAAGGGATTTTGAAAAACAGTTGGAGGAACTGATCCATCGGGAACTGCGCAAGCTGCCCGACCTGCCGGCCCCGGACACGTTGATTTCGCGTGTCCGGTCGGCCATCGCCGCCCAGGACCGCCAGCCGTGGTGGCAGCGGCCGTTGCTGACCTGGCCGTTGGCGATGCGGCTGGGTTTTGTGGCATTGCTTCTGGGTGCTTTGGGAGCGGCTGGCTTTTACGGTGCGGAGATTTCGCAAGGCGCAAGTGTTGTCTTTCAAAATGTCGAGCAGATCATCGCGTCGTTCACACCGTTGTGGGAGCGCCTGAGCGCGTTGGCGAACGCTGTGTTAATTCTGAGCCGAGCGATCAGCGCCCATTTTCTGATTTACGGGGCGGTGTTGTTGGGACTGATGTATCTGACCTGCGCCGGCTTCGGGACACTCTTTTACCGGCTAACTTTCGCCAAACGTTAAGCAAAATATGAAACTAGAATCCGCCATTCTAAATGTGTCACTCGTTCTGACGCTGACATTACAGGCAGCGTGGGGTTTGGATGCGCCACAACCCCCAGCCGACGTGGTTCAACCTGAGCTTGGCCTGATTTCCCGCGCCGACAAGGAAGTGGGTACCAACGCGTCAGCGGAAACGGAGGAGGAGTCGAACCAAAAGGAATTCAGGGATATTGTGAAGGTGGGAGGCGATGTGGTGCTCAAAGCGGATCAGACCAGCAAGGATGTCGTGGTGGTGCGCGGCTCCGCCACCATCGACGGAACAATTGAGGGAGATTTGGTCGTGGTCCTCGGCGCGGCAACGGTCAACGGCACAATCAAGGGAGACATGGTCGTGGTGCTTGGTTCTGCAAAATTGGGGCCGAAGGCGGAGGTCAAGCGCGGTGCAACAATCGTGGGCGGAAAACTGGATGCTGATCCCGAAGCGAAGATTGGCGGGCAACGGGTGGAGATCACTGCTGCGAAGGTGCCGGGACTCGGGCCGTTGACGGATTGGTTCAAGCACGGCTTTTTTTTGGCGCGACCTTTGCCGCCGCAAGTCGGTTGGGTTTGGATTGTCGCGATCGTGATGTTTCTGATCAACTTGCTGCTTTGCGTGATGTTTCCTCGTCCCATTCAAGCGTGCATTGACCGTGTGGAGAAAAATCCCATCGGTTCATTCTTCAGCGGGATTCTGGCGCTGATTCTGTTCAGCCCGTTGGCAATTTTGCTGGTGGCGACCGGAGTGGGCATTGTGATCATCCCGTTTTTGGTTTGCGCGTTGGTGGTGGCGTATTTATTTGGAAAGGTCGCAGTGTATCGGTACGCCGGTCTGCAAATCGTGCGGCCGATGAGTTCCGCTGTGGCCCAATCGGCGCTGTTGACACTGGTCGCGGGCACAGTGATTTTCTATCTGCTTTATATGGTGCCGGTAATCGGATTTGTCGTGTGGGGCGTGGCGGGTGTTTGGGGACTCGGGGCAGTGTTGCTGGCGGCGATTGGAAGTTTTAGGAGGGAAAGGACAAGTCCTGCTTCCGGCGCGTCCAACAGCGGAACAGCGCCGGCTTTCGCGATGCCGCTGGCCGGAAGTAATCCGCCGCCGATTTCTGCGGAGCCCACCGTACCACTTGCAGGAAGCAACCCTCCCATCATCACGACCGAGAGTACGCTGCCGCGCGTCGGTTTCTGGTTGCGCTTTCTGGCGAGCGTCCTGGATTTGCTCTTGATCGGGACAATTTCCGCGTGGATGCACCTGCCGCGATGGTTTCTTATTCTGTTTGGAATTTATCACCTTGCAATGTGGACATGGAAAGGAACCACCATCGGCGGGATCGTGCTGGGAATTAAAGTTGTCCGCGTTGATGGTCGTCCACTCGGTTTTGCCGTGGCGTTGATCCGATGCCTTGCCAGTGTGTTTTCGGCTATGGCGCTGTTTGTCGGATTCTTCTGGGCGGGGTGGAGTCGCGAGAAGCAATCATGGCACGATAAGATTGCCGGCACCATCGTGGTCAAAGTGCCCAAAGCCATGTCGCTGGTCTGATCATTTTGTGGCGATCAAAGTCAGGCGCTGCCACCACCAGACAATCTTCCCGTCTTCCTCAGCCAATCGAAATAACTCACGGGCTGACTGCGGTGCAGCGGCGACCAAGGACCGAACCTGCTCGCGGTTTTCCGTCGGAGTGGCGGCAGTGTCGAAATACCAATTGAGGTCGGGCTGTTTGAACGGTCTCAAGATCGCCTGCGTCACTTTCAAACCGTTCGCTTCGCAGATTTGAATCCAGGCGCGTGGAGTCAGCAGCCGATGATGGCTTGGGTCGCGAAGTTTTTCCACGTCGTGCAGCCAGGCTTCGGCTCCGGGTTGATCGTCGGCCACGCTGCCGTCGATCAATAACAGATGGCCCGGCGATTTGAGCACGCGTGCGGTTTCCCTGACGAACGATTCCGGGGAGCTGAAGTGATGGGCGGCGACACGGCAGGTGACCAGATCGAAACTGGCGTAGGAGTAGGGAAATTGTTCGGCGGGGTGTGTTCGGGTTTGCACTTTCAAGTTGCGCCGGGTCGCCGCTTCCGATGCGCGCGCCAGCATGGCGGGCGAAATATCGGCCAGCGTGACGTGATGGCCGAGGCTGGCGAGATACAAGCCAGTATGGCCGGCGCCGGTCGCGACATCGAGTACGTGCGAAGCGGGAGCTAATGCGATGGTTGAAATTGCCGCGCGCACATCATCGACGTTTTCGAGGATGTGACCCTGGGCGTAACAATGGCTTTGTCTGGAGAATTGTGATTGGGCGGCCTGTTGAATTTCGTCGAGTGTCGGGCCGGTGCGTCCGTTTGCTGGAAGGCGCTTGGACATAGTTGAGTAATGTTTCGACTAGTTTGATTACCTCGAGATCGAGTGATTCGCCAGTCGAAAGGCAAAAAGGATCCCCGGCGAAGATAACGGTTTGACTTGCGCAAAGCTCAACCGTAGGGTGTTGGCGCATGCTCGCTGCTGAAACCAGAACCCCGACAGCGGCGGTCGGGGCGGCCACCAACTTAAATCCAGAACCTCCGGCCCGGAATCTGCGCCCCGGTGTGGCTCCAGTTGCCTGGAAGCAGATTGTGGAGCCGTTGGAGCCATTTCTTCAAGCCGTGGCCAAACGTCTGGAAAAGCAGATCGAGGAATTTGAGCCCGCCATCGCGCCGTATGCAGAATACGCGTTGACGGGGCAGGGGAAGCAATTGCGGCCGGCGTTGGTGGCGTTGAGCGCGGGCGCGACGGGCGAAATCAACGACACTCACATCACCGTGGCGGTCATCATCGAGATGGTGCATCTGGCGACGCTGGTGCATGACGACGTGATGGACGAGGCGGAAATCCGGCGGGGACGACTGACCTTGGCGGCGAATTGGGGGAACGAAATCGCAGTGTTGTTCGGCGATTGTCTGTTCGCCCACGCGCTGAAGCTGGCGGCCAGTTTTCCCACACCCGAAATCTGCCGGGCGGTGGCGATGGCGACCAACACGGTTTGTTCCGGTGAGATATTGCAGACGCAACAGCGGCGAAACTTCCAATTTTCACGCAAGGAATATTTCAAGGTGTTGGAAATGAAGACGGCGGAACTGTTTGCGCTCTCGTGTGATTTGGGGGCGTGCCTTAGTCGGTTCCCGGGTGCTCGAAGGAACGCATTGCGCCGGTTTGGATTGGCATTGGGCACGGCGTATCAAGTGTATGACGATTGCCTGGATTTGTACGGTTCGGAAGCGGTGGTCGGCAAATCGCTTGGCACCGACCTGGCGAAAGGGAAATTGACGTTGCCTTTGCTATTGCTTTGGGAACGCGCGGATCGGCTCGAGCGCGAAGAGTTGCAGGAGTTGATCCAACAATGGGAATCAAAATCTTTTCCACGGATTCTCGAATTGCTGAACAAACATGAGACGCGCAATGGTTCCTTGGAGGTCATTCGGCATCATTTGGAAAAGGCGCGGCAGACTTTGAGCGCGCTGCCCGGGTCGGAAAGTCGGACTGGCTTGATCGGCCTGACTGAATATCTGGCACGGCAGGCGGAAATTTTGGGGGCTAACGGCCTATGATTATGACCGACCGCGTACCCCGTAAGGCAACAACGGGCTCGTCAGCCAAAGAGCCTGCGGCGGCTTCATCTGCCGATAAACAGCCCGATGAATCCGCCCTGGTGCAACGCGCCCGCAAAGGAGATTTGTCCGCCTACGACGGTCTGGTCCGGCGCTACCAGGAGCGCATTTATGCCACGCTCTACAACATGACTTCCAATCACGAGGATGCCAATGATCTAGTGCAGGAGGCGTTCATCAAGGCTTTTCAGGCGCTGAAGTCCTTCAAAGGCGGCTCGAGTTTCTACACCTGGATTTACCGGATTGCCGTCAATCGAACCATCAACTTCCTGAAGCAACGGAAGAATCGGACGCATTTAAGCTTGAACGATCTGGATTTTAATGCCGAACATGATCCCGATCTCGTGGCGCTGGTTTCGGACAAGACACCGCGTCGCGAGGTGCAACTCAGTGAGTTGCAGGAAAAATTGAACGCGGCCATGCAGAAACTGTCAGAAGATCACAGATTGGTTGTGACGTTGCATGATATTCAAGGTCTCTCGCATGAGGAAATTGGTGAAATTATGGACTGCAACATCGGCACGGTACGGTCGCGGCTGTTCTACGCGCGCCAGCAATTGCAAGGTTACTTATCCGAATATTTGAAGTGAATATGAACTCCGCTCCTGAAGACTTTGGTCAGTTGCGTCGCTTGTTGGTGTTGAAGCGATATGAACAACCGCCACCCCGTTATTTTAACGAGTTGCCACGGAGAGTGCTTTCCCGATTGGAGGCGGCCCAATCCGCGGAATCGGTTTCCTGGCTGGAGCGGTTGATGCAGATTTTTGAGTTGAAACCCATTCTGACCGGGGCGTTCGGGATCACCGCGTTCGGCTTGTTGCTCATCGGTTTGGTGTCCTTTGAGCGACCTGAGAACGCGACGACGACGATGAATCCAATCGTGGCCGAAGGTTCAAGAGTCCCGGCGACACCTTCGGATGGTGGAGTAAATCAATTTGCGACCGCAACTGCCGAGTCGGGATCCAGCGTTGACCCGGCGATCAGTACCCAACCGTCCAGCGCGATGTTCCCGGGCTACCGTTTGAATGTGCAGTCCATTTCGTTCAATCCGAGCGGCAACTGAACAAGTGCGGAGTGGTGAGTGCGGAGTCCGCACTTTTAGATTTCCCGTTCAAAAACCAGCGCGACGCCCATACCACTTATCGTCAATTTGTCGCCGTCAACAACTGCTTCCAGTGATTCAGGAATTCCTTTACCGGGAAAACTCAACTTGTATTTGGTGTTGCCGCCTTCCCAAGTTCCTTGGATCGATTGCGACTGGCCGGTGACGGCAACTCCCGGTTTGGGTTGCACCGCTCCTTTGAAAATTGCCTGTTTGTCCGCCGCCGCCAGGAAACTCGTTTGACTGAGCTGGGCCGTCATCAACTTCTTCTGTCGCAACAATTCTCCCGAACCGATGTTGGGCTTGGTTTCTTTCAGGTGAATCAATGTGTCGTTCAGATCAAACCGCCAGCGCCCCAGGATTTTTTCGTTGTCGAACTTTGGCGATTTCTCCGTTTCCAGGTAGGTCCGCAAGTCCTTGAGGTTGGGCGCGGCCAGCGACCAAATCTCCTGCACAAGGTCGAGGTTGTTCAAGATGGATTGCATGATCGGATAGTTCACCAGCTCCATGACCGTGACTTGGGAAGAAGCCCGCAGGTTGGCGAATTTCTCGTCCTTGGCCATTTCCTGAAATTCAGGCCGTTCCCCCAACGCCACAAAAACCGGGTAACGGGCCAGCCGTCGGTCAGCCAGTGGATTGTGGTAAATGACGCCGACCACATCTGCGGAGTCGTAATAGGTTGCCGGCATCGGATCGATGGCGGCCACGGCTTTGGCGAGGCCGGTGGTTTGCAAATCCTTGCCGGCCTTGTTTAATATTCTGACCTGCACCGGGCCGGGGTTTTCAGTCGTGACCATCTGAACGGTCAAATAACTAAACGAGTGGATGACGAACGAGATCAGAAGAAGGTAAATCGCGCCGTTGACCAAGCCAAGGCAAAGCCCCACGCGATGGTTCAATCGCTCCCACAGCGCGCCTTTCAAATCGCCTTCCTTGTATTTGTAATGCACGTCCACTTTGCGATGCAGGACCATGCCGGCAATTTTGAAGATAATCAGGACTACCAAGAAAATGATGAAAGGCGACAACAACCAGGCCCAGAGGGGATTCTTGAGACCCACGAGCGGAAATATCGGTTTCAACAACCGCGCCAGCGGCCCAGCCAGCATCGTTCCCAACAAGAGTCCCACCAATGAAAACGCCACGCGGATGGCACCCTGATGAAAGCCAACCGCGCCGAGCGCGCCCAGCAGCAATAGAGCAAGAATCCAGATTGTCATGCGCACAGACTAGAATTGGTTTGGCGCAAAAGCACGCAGAAAATGATGATGCGAATGATCCCAAAGGACGATTCACGTTTGCATTTGTTGCGATTTTCAGGAACATGGATGCAAACTAGACAGTCACAATCAATGGAAGCCATGCACGCACCAGATTCGACGCAACAACCCGACCGGCGCGGGTTTTTCAAAAGAGCTTTTGCGACGGTTATTGGGATCGTGATTGGTTTGGTCCCCATCGCGTCAGGGTTGACCGTGTTTTTCGACCCGCTACGCAGGAAATCATCCACCAGCGGCGCCATTCGCGTGACGACCCTGGAAGCACTGCCCATCGACGGCGTACCCCGCAAATTTCCCGTGGTCGCCAGCCGGGTTGATGCGTGGAATACGTTTACCGAGGTACCCATCGGCGCCGTGTATCTTCGTCGCACGGGTGAAAGGACCCTACAGGCGTTCAACGTCGTGTGTCCTCACGCTGGCTGCTTTGTGGATTTCCTGCCGGAGCGCGGTTCCTTCCGTTGTCCCTGTCACGAGAGCACGTTCACAGCAGATGGCAAAATTGACAATCCCGACAGCCCCGCGCAACGCGGGTTGGACAGCTTGAAGGTGGAGATTCGAGGCAATAAAGAGGTCTGGGTGGAATTCCAAAACTTTCAGGCCGGTCATGCAGAGAAGTTACCCATTGCATGAAAGCGCTTCTGGACTGGCTCGACCAGCGCACCGGTTACCGGCAAATCACCCGCGAAGCCCTTTACGAGAATATTCCGGGCGGCTCGCGCTGGCGTTATGTTTGGGGTAGCACGCTGACCTTCACCCTCGCCGTGCAATTCATCACCGGGATTTTTCTTTGGATGGCCTACAGTCCCAGTTCGCAGACGGCCTGGGAAAGTGTCTATTACATCCAGGACGAAATGGTTGGGGGCTGGTTGCTGCGCGGCATTCACCATTACACCGCACAGGCGATGACCGTGTTGCTGGTGTTGCACCTCATGCAAGTGGTGATCGACGGCGCCTACCGGGCGCCACGCGAGATCAATTTCTGGTTCGGACTGATCCTGCTGCAACTGGTGCTTGCGCTCTCACTCACCGGTTATTTGTTACCTTGGGACCAGAAAGGTTATTGGGCGACGAAAGTGGCGACTAACATCGTCAGCATTGTTCCCTACATCGGCCCAAGTCTGCAGAAGGTGATCATCGGCGGGGCAGATTACGGGCATCACACGTTGACGCGGTTCTTTGCGTTGCACGCCGGGGTGTTGCCTGGATCGATCGTCGCGCTCTTGGCCGGACACATTTATTTGTTCCGGCGACACGGCATCACGGCCAAAGAACCGAAGCGAAGACCCGACGCCGCATTCTGGCCGGATCAAGTGCTCAAAGACGCGATCGCCTGTCTGGCAGTGCTGGCGGCGGTGCTGTTCCTCATCGTGCGTCAGCGTTTGTTTTCCAGCCACGCGCCGCTGGGCGCGGAACTGGCGGCGCCGGCGGATCCGTCGGAGGCGTATTCGGCCGCGCGACCGGAATGGTATTTCCTTTTTCTATTTCAATTCCTGAAACTGAAATGGTTTGCGGGGACGCGGGAAATCTGGGGCGCCATCATCATCCCCGGCCTGATCATGGGAATCGTTTTCCTCATGCCATTCATCGGCCGTTGGAAACTGGGTCATCGCTTCAATCTCGGACTGCTTTGGATGCTGATCGGAGGCGCGGGATGGTTGACCTATCTGGCGCTGGCGGACGACGCGAAGAACCCCGAGTATCAACTCGCCGTCAAGGACGCCGAGCGCGCAGCGGCGCGCGTCAAGGTGCTGGCCAAATCGTCCGCGGGCATCCCGGCAGAGGGCGCGGTCACACTGTTGCGCAACGATCAACTGACCCAGGGGCCCAAGATCTTCGCCGCCAAATGCGCCAGTTGTCATCGCTACGAAGGTCACGATGGCTCCGGTAAAATACCGAAGGACCCGCAATCCGCCTCCGATTTGAAAGGTTTTGCAACGCGCGAATGGCTGGCCGGTTTGCTGGACCCCGAACAGGTCGCCAGCACGAACCATTTCGGCGCGACCAAATTTGCCGACGGCAAGATGGTCAAATTCGTGAAGAAAGACGTGGCCAAATATTCCCCGGCACAAAAAGAGAAATTGAAGAAAGTCATTGCCGCGCTTTCCGCCGAAGCCCAGCTGAAATCCCAGATTGTCATTGATCAACGGGACGCCGCGTTGATCGAGGAGGGTCGCCTGCTGCTTCAAACCGAAACCCGCTGCACCGATTGCCACGAGTTCCAGAAAAAGGACGAAGATGCCACCGCCCCCATCCTCACTGGTTACGGTTCACGCAAGTGGCTCATCAATTTCATCACGAATCCCGCGCATCCCAGTTTCTACGGTGAACGGAATGACCGGATGCCCGCTTTTGGCGCCAAGCAGATTCTTGATTTGCCGTCCATTGGTCTGGTGGCGGACTGGCTGCGTGGCCAATGGCCCGAGCCGACCAAGTGAGACGGGCTCAAGCTGATTATGCTCGATACTGATTTGATTCCCGCGCGCGAAAAAAAAACCCGCCGTCTCATGGTGGTGTTGCACGGTTTGGGCGACAGCATGGACGGCTACCGCTGGCTGCCGGACGCGATGAATCTTCGGTGGCTCAACTATCTGCTCGTCAACGCGCCGGACCAATACTACGGCGGCTATTCCTGGTATGATTTTGCCGGCGACAAAGGCGCTGGGATTCGGCGGAGCCGGAAACTGTTGTTCGACTTGTTGGAGGCGCAACGCAAGAACGGGTTTCCAATCGATCAAACGGTGCTGTTCGGTTTTTCGCAGGGCTGTTTGATGATTCTTGATGTCGGATTGCGTTATCCTCACCGTTTTGCGGGACTCGTCGGCATCAGCGGCTACGTTTTCGAGCCGGAGCAATTGATCGCGGAGCTTACCCCGGTGGCGTTGCAACAACGGTTGCTGGTCACGCACGGCACGCAAGATCCGCTCATTCCTTTCGCCGAAGTTCGCGAGCAAATCAATTTGCTCAAAGCCGCCGGCTTGAACATCTCCTGGCACGAGTTTATGAAAACCCACACCATCGCGGGCGAAGCTGAACTCGAGATCATCCGCGATTTTGTGGGCGCCAGTTTTTCACGGGGCTGACCCGTGTCGATGGTCAGGCGTGGGTTTGGCGCTGCGGCTCGGCGAACCAAATCTGCTCTGGCCGGCATGGCGGGGCTGGTTGCCAGTCCAGCGCGTGATCGACGACGCGCCGCATCTGATTAAACCACCACTGTGCGCGGCTCAGTTGACGCGGGGCCTGCAGATGCACTTGAAATCCGCACGCCTTGTCCAAACCAAGTTCCATTTGTTCTTGAGTTATCATCAATTGCCTTTCGGTTGACCCCGACTCTGGGTCGGAGTTGATTTGCGCATGATGGTAACCGGCGGGGTGGGACAAAAACCGTCCAAGCCAAAAGATTATTGGCGGCAAAAAGGACTCCAAATGCTGACACCCAAATGGGGTGCCGGGTGACGCTTCCGGCTCGGGGTCTGACTTGGCGCTTCCAGTTCGGAGAGCTTCAACTGATTTGCTCTCTGAGGGAAATGAGTTCCGCCTTGGTTTGTTTGAAGGTCACTTCCAGTTCGCGCAACTGCGTATCCGCGCCTTCAACGTTGTTCGAGTAACCCATTTGTTCGAGCTTCAGGCAGATCTCCACCAGTTTCTTGGCGCCAAGGTTGAGACTCATGCTGCGAAGGGCGTGGGCGTGAAAGGCCATCTTGGGCGGGTCGTTGAGGAAATGCGTGATCTGGGAGATGCGCTGGGGTGCGCTTTCGAGGAAAAGCTCGACCAATTCCTTGAGCATGGTGACTCCGCCGGCAGGGGGAGTGCGATGCAGTTCGGCGATGATCGACGGGTCCAACAGATGATCCGCATCGGTGGATCGGTTGGCTATGAAGAACGCGGTGTCCGATGATTGCGTCTCGCCGGACCGCAGGCCGCTCAAGGCCGAAAGCCTGGTTGGTCCCCAGCGTTCGAGCGCGGCCTGCAATTCGGCGATCCGCACCGGTTTGGAAATATAATCATCCATTCCAGCGGCGAGGCATTTCTCCCGGTCGCCCAGCAGGGCATTGCCGGTCATGGCGATGATGCGCGGGCGTTGGTCCGGCGGCCAGCGTTGGCAAATCTGGCGGGCGGCTTCCAGGCCATCCATCTCGGGCATCTGCACGTCCATGAAAATCACATCGAAGGCCGGTCCGCCTTCCGTCTTCGGCCCGCCGGGCTGTAGGCCCATATCGCTCCGGGCCGGCAGTCCTCCACACTTCTCCAGGACTTCCCGACCGTTGTTGGCAACTTCGGCCCGGTAGCCGAGTTTTTGCAGGACGCTGAGGCCGACTTTCTGGTTGATCGGATTGTCATCGGCCAGCAACAAACGCAACGGGAGTCGCGTGGCGAAGGTGGTGTCGAGGGTTGGCGCGGCGGGGGCTTTCTTCTCCTTCTGCCACTGGAGGTTCAAGGCGCGGTACATCGAGTCGAGCAATTGTTCGGGCCGGATGGGTTTATGAATCAAGACCGCGACGCCTGCGCGGGCCAGGCGGGGGTCATCGCTGCGGAGGCGGACGGAGGAGAGCAGCGTAATGGGCAGAGGTGAGCTTGGGAAAGCAGAAAGCGGAGATGTCTGCACTTCCTCGTTTCTGCTTTCGGCTTTCGGCTTTCTGTTTTGTATTTGCTGTTTTTCCCATTGGCGAATTTCCTCGGCCAGGGTCAGGCCGTCCGTTTCCGGGAGTTGCAGGTCCAAAATCGCCACATCAAACGCCCCGGCTTTCGGTGTCGGGGGGTGGTTGAGCAGGGCGAGAGTTTCGGCGCGGGTGGCAGCGGTTTCGGGCATCATGCCCCACTGCTTGGCGCGGTGGGTCAGGATCTGGCGGTTGGTCGCGTTGTGGGCCACGATCAGCAACCGTTTGCCCGTCAGCAAGGGTTGCGGGTCCTGCCAACTGGGCGGCGCGGTGGCCAGCGCGGTTTTGGCCTGAATGACAAAATGAAACGCTGCTCCTTTGCCGGCGTCGCTTTCCACCCAGATGTTTCCGCCCATCAATTCGGTCAGCCGTTTGCAGATGGCCAGTCCCAATCCGGTGCCGCCGAATTGGCGGGTGGTGGAAGCGTCCACTTGTTGGAAGGACTTGAAGAGGCGGTTTTGTTTGTTCAGCGGAATGCCCACGCCCGTGTCCCGCACCGTAAAATGCAGATGCCACAATTCAGGATGACGAATGAAATCGGTATCCGTCGGTTTTGCCACGCCCGGAGCTGCGGCCTCCGAGGCCGCGGTGCGCAAGCCATGCGAGGCCACTTTCACCTCGACGACCACCTCGCCCTGCTGGGTGAATTTGACGCCATTGCTGATCAAATTGACCAGGATCTGGCGCAGGCGCGTGACATCGCTCACCAGGATTTGCGGGATGGCATCGTCCACGATGTAAGCGAGGTTCAACTCCTTCTCCGCCGCCTTGGGCGCCAACAGTTCGAGCGCCTCCTCGATGCAGGTGTGCAACTCAAAGGGATGACTCTCCAGATCGAGTTTGCCCGATTCAATCTTCGACAGGTCCAGAATGTCGTTGATGATCGTCAACAATGCATCCGCGCTGCTGCGGGTGGCCTCCACGTAATCGCGCTGCTCAGTCGTCAGCTCCGTATCCAGCAGCAAGGCCGTCATCCCGATCACGCCATTCATCGGCGTGCGAATCTCATGACTCATGTTCGCCAGAAACTCCGACTTGGCCAACGTCGTCTCCTCCAATTTCTGATTGGCCGCGATCAACGCCGCATTACTCTCCACCAACTGCTGCTGACTCTCCCGCAACGCCCGGTACGCCTCATCCCGCTGCATCTGGTTGAGATACGCCCGTGAATGATAGCGGATGCGCGCGATCAATTCGATCTTGTCCGGCAGCTTCACCAGATAATCATTGGCGCCCGCCGCAAACGCCTGACTCTTGACCTGCGGATTCTCATTGGTGCTCAACACAATGATGGGAATATCCTGCGTCGCCGGACTGGACCGATACTGGCTGACCAACGTCAACCCATCAATCGCCGGCATCACCAGATCCTGCAGAATCACCGTGGGCTTGATCTGATTGGCCAGCAGAATCGCCTCGGCCGGATCGGCGCAATAATGAAAATCAATGTCCGGCTGATGCGACAACGCCCGCCGGATCGCCTCGCACACCATCGCCTGATCATCCACCAGCAACACCATGGCGTGATATTCTGGCGGATGGACCGGCCGGGAAGGTTGAGAGTGCTTAGTTGAGAGTTGAGAGTCCGAACTCTCAACTCTCAACTCCGAACTCTCAACTCTCTTCGGGTTGGCCATGTTGGTCTAAAGTCTAAAGGCTGACTGAACAAAAGTCTACCCCGACTCGGAGTCGGGGCGGACTACGGACTACGGACTACGGACGGCTTGATTAGTCTCTCAAGTTGAGGGCCGATTTTGTCCAGGGGTAAAATGTCCGTCGCCGCCTGCAACTCCGCCGCCGCCTTGGGCATCCCATAGACCGCGCTGCTGGCCCGATCCTGCGCGATGGTGTGATGGCCGGAGTCGTGCAACGCCTTCAAACCCGCGGCGCCATCGCGGCCCATGCCCGTTAACAGAACCCCCACCACCGCACCGGGCCACAACCGATCCACACTCCGAAAAAAGACATCCACCGACGGCCGGTAGGAAATTCCCCGTGGGTGGGCACTGTAACCCAGCCGGTCGGGGCTGACCAATATTAAATGGTCTTCGTTCCCCTGTGTCCCCACACCGGCTGTCAGGGCACGGGGCGAGCCGGCCAGGAGAACCGTGCCGGGCGTGGGTTGATCTCCCGCCTGCGCCAGCCGCACCGGCAAGGCGGTTTGAAAATCCAACCAGCTCGCCAGTCCCGGCGCGAATTGGGCGTCCACATGTTGCACGATCACAATGGCGGCGGGAAAATTGGCGGGCAAATGTGCCAGCAGGGTGGCCAGCGCGGCGGGGCCGCCGGCTGAAGCGCCAATCGCCACTAACGAACGGGTTGAGGGTTGGGAGGTGATAGTTGACCCCGACTCGCCCCGACCTTTCGGCCGGTCGGGGTCAACCCTCAACTTGGAACTCTCAACGGTTCGCTTGCCGTCATTGCCGATCAAGCGGTTGATGGTGTCGATCTTCCCCAATAGCGCCGTTGAGCCGGACGGAATGCTCGCACTGTCCAACGTCGGCGTGTTGACGGCGTCCAATGCCCCGGCACCCATGGCTTCAAACACCTTGGATGAATTGTGGTTCACGTTGGCGGTGACCACGACAATGGCGCAGGGCGTGTTGGCCATGATGCGGCGCGTGGCCTCCACGCCGTCCATCTGCGGCATGATCAAATCCATCAGCACCAGGTCGGGCGTGTCTTTGGCGCAACGTTCCACCGCTTCGGCACCATCCCGCGCGATCCAGGCCAACTCATGCCCCGGCGCCTTGAGCAGCACCCGCCGCATGGCTTCGACGGCCATCAGCATGTCGTTGACGATCGCAATTCTCATAGTTACGTTTCGCGCTCTCCCCGTTCCGCTACACCGCTCCTCGCTGGCCGACTCCTACCGAGGGGGGTGGAGGGGGGAGAGGGCCACTATCGTCCGGTTCGCCAATCAAGTCCACCACCGCCTGCAACAGCGTTTCGTCGTGAAAACTTCCCTTGGTCAGATAATAATCGGCACCGGCTTCCAGTCCGCGCAAGCGGTCCTCCTCCCGGTCCTTGTAAGACACGATCATCACGGGCAGGGAACTCAGGTGCGCGTCCTTTTTGATGAGTGTCACCAGCTCGATGCCGTCCAGGCGCGGCATATCCACGTCTGTTATGACCAGGTCGTAATGGCCCGTCCGCACCGCGTTCCAACCGTCCATGCCATCCACCGCCACTTCGGCGAGGTAGCCCCGACCCGTGAGTAATTTGCGTTCCAGTTCCCGCACGGTCAAGGAATCGTCCACCGCCAGGATGCGTTTGCGCTGTTTGGCGGTGGTGTCGATGGCGCTGCGATTCACCTTGTCCAATCGTCCGCCGGAAACCAGCTTGTCGATGGAACGTACCAGGTCTTCGACGTCCACGATCAACACCGGCGAGCCGTCTTCCATGAGCGCGGCGGCGCTGATGTCTTTGACCTTGCCCAGGCGCGGGTCCAGGGTCTGCACCACCAGTTCGCGCTCGCCCAGAAAGTCATCCACAACCAGACCATAACGAGTCGCGCGGTCGCCCAGCACAACGACGGGCAAATGATCGCCCGATGGTTTATGGTCGCCGCAATCCAATACTTGACGGGCGGCGAGCAGTCCAATGTGTTGTTCACCGAACAAGAAATGATGGCGACCCTCAAGGGATTCGATCTTGTCCAGCGGCAGTTTCATGGTGCGCGTGATCTGTGCGAGCGGAATGGCGTATGGCTCGCCCGCCACCTCCACCAGCAACGTGCGGATGACCGAGAGCGTGATGGGGAGCTGCAGTTGAAAGCGCGTGCCCTTGCCGCGCTGGGAATTGACGCGGATGGTGCCGCGCACGCTCTTGACCATGTTGAGCACCACGTCAAGTCCCACGCCCCGCCCGGAGATTTCCGTCACCGTCTGTTTCAGGGTAAAGCCGGGCAGAAAGAGGAATTCGTACAGCTCGGCTTCACTCAACTTTTCCGCGACCTCGCGGGTCGTCAGATTTTTCTGCACAACGGCCTGGCGGAGTTGCTCCGGGTCAATGCCCGCGCCATCGTCCGCAATGATGATCAAGAGCATGCCGGCGCTGTGCCGGGCCTCCAGCCGGACGGTGCCCGTGGGTGGTTTTCCCGTTTGCCGTCGCTCCTGCGGCGGTTCGCAGCCATGATCCACGGCGTTGCGCAACAGATGGGCCAACGGCGCTTCCAATTTTTCCAGGATGTCGCGGTCCACCTGCGTGCTCTCGCCCAGGATTTCCAGTTGCACCTCCTTGCCCAGTGAACGGACCAAATCGCGGACCATCCGCGGGTAGCGCGCGACCGCGTCCCCAAACGGACGCATCCGGCATTTGAGCACTTCGAGATACAACCGGTGCGAGAGATTCGCGGAGCGGCGATCGTAGATTTCCAGGTCAGCCAACCGGTCGGTCAACCCCATCCGACATTCGGTCACCCGACTGAACACATCGTTCAACTGCGCCTCCAAGTTCGGGAGGCGGAAGGCGGAGTGCGGAATTCCGGTCTCCGCACTGCGAACTCCGCACTGGATTGCCTCGCGCAAACTGTCCAGGGATTTGGCCAGGTCCGATTGTTGGCGCTTGAGCCGTAGCATCGCCTCGGCAAAGGGATGAAGCCAGCGTGAGCCGACCAATGATTCGCCGGCCAGACCCAGCAGACGGTTCAGGTTTTCCGCCGTCAACCGCAACACGCGGTTCGGCGAGTCAGTTGACCCGGACAGCTCAGTCGGGGTTGCGGGTGGTGCCGTTAGTTGAGAGTTCGGACTATCAACTTCCACCCCGTGGAGTAATGGCGGCGACTCCACGGGGCGAGACTCTCCACTCTCAACTGTCCGCTCAACTTTCAACTTTGAACCTGCAACCCCGACAGGGCTGTCGGGGTCAACGGTCTGCTCGGAACGCTGAACTTGCGGAGCGGCGGCGGAGAATTCGTTGACCTGGCTCGCCGTCATTACCCGCGTCAAGGTCTCGAGAAAGTCGTTGATCTCCGTGGCATGATCCGTCTCCCAGCCGGCCAGTTCTGTTTCGGAGCGTTTGGAGATGTAGAGCAGCAGATCCACCCCCCGAAACAGCACATCAATCTCCTCTTGCCTCAGTTTTAGGTTGCCCTTTTGTGCGGCGACAAAACAATCTTCCATGGCGTGGGCCACGCGCACGGCGACATTCAGGTTCACGATTCGCGCCGCGCCCTTCAATGAGTGCGCGGCGCGCATCAACGCTTCAAGCTGGTGCGACGCTCCCGGGTCGCGTTCCAGTTCGAGCAGGCCGCTGTTTAGAACGGCGGTTTGATTTTCGGCCTCCACGCGGAAAAGCTCCAGCATGGAAAGGCTGCTCAAATCGTCCATGTTCTGCTTGTTCACGTGAGACTCCGGTTCAGCGTGTAAAACAACAGTTCCTCGTCCAGACAGCCGACGGATTTGTTGCGCCAGGTTAGTATGCCGCGGCTGTAATTGGCCGCGTTTTTGGCCAGTGTGGCGGGCACTTCCGTCAACTCTTCGGGACGATACCTTTGGATGCCCTGCACTTCATCAACCGGAAAGACCAGCCGGCTGTTGTTCCACTGTGCCACTAGCAGGCGGGAAACCGAAAAGGCTTCACCCTCTGGAGCAAGGCCGGCGACTCCTCGGGGTGAAGGCTCAAGGCTGCGCCGATTCCGAGTCGGGGTAGATTTCAAACTTTGGCCTTTAGCATTAGCGGAGTCCAGCCCCAACAGCCGCCCCACTGAAACGCAAATCAACAGTTCACCCCGGATGTTCGTCAGACCCAAAACGATGCCCTGCCGCCGATGGGGCAGCGAGTGGATGCTCCGGTGCTCCACCACTTCCAGAAAAACCTGCGCGGGCAGCGCCAGCCATTCCGCGCCGATCCGGAAAATCACCACTGAAACGCCCCGACTCCGAGTCGGGGCACTCCCAATTCCACACTCCGCTTTTGAATAGCGTTCCGTCCATTCGCGTCGATATCGGGCGGGTAATTCCCGATCCAGCAAACGCGTGCCCGCCGCCGAATAGACCGGACAGTTTCGACAGTGCACAAATTTCTCCAGTTCAGCGCAAGAACTGTCGCCATTCACACCGATTTTGTCCCAGCAGTCGCTAATGAGTTGACCCCGACACCGGCTGTCGGGGTCGACTCTCAACTCTCCACTATCAACTTGCCGCCCACTTTTCATACTTTAGCCTTTAGACTTCTTTGCGCGCGTTTGTGCAGAAGCCGGGCGCCATGGGCGTCGCCATTTTTTCCCGACAGCGTGGCCATTTGCACCAAGGTTTCATAATGGTTCGGCTCCAGATAAAGCGCCTTGCGGTAGTATTCCACCGCGTCATCCAGTTGGAGGTTGGCCCCGACACCGGCTGTCGGGGTCAACTTGTCACTGGCAACCGCTTCCGAAATAAGTCCCAACAAATAGTAAGCCTCTGCTAGTTGAGAGGACAGTTGACCCCGACTCAGAGTGCGGGGTTGAGAGTCTTTCGTTGAGAGTTGAGAGTCCTCTCCGAGCTGTAGGTCAGTTTGGCGCCGAGCCGGAGGCGAACCCTCAACTCTCAACACTAAACTCTCAACTAGCTTCTCGCATATCCGGGCGGCTTCCGCCAGTCGGCCTCCGTTGGCCAACCGGGCCGCCTCCGTCAGTTGACCCCGACTCAGAGTGCGGGAGTTGACCCCGACACCGGCTGTCGGGGTCGACTTAGAACTCTCAACTTGCTTGCTTTTGGCAACCGGCTTCCGCCCCGACAGCGGCTGTCGGGGTTGACCCCGACTCAGAGTGCGGGGTTGAGAACGGAGAGTCTCGCCCTGAGGAGTAAAGCCGCCTACTCCACGGGGTGAAGGTTGAGCGTTTTTACTCTCAACTCTCAACTTGGAACTCTCAACTGCTTTACGACAGGCCGCCGCCATCGGGATCCGGGCGGAGGTGAATAGCGGCGACGGTTGAGAGTTCGGACTATCAACTTTCAACTCTCCACTCTCAACTGGCCTGATGACCAACGGCAGTTCCACCGGGCAGACAAATAGCACGCCGGTTGGCTGGAGCAGGCGTTCGAGCTTTTGCAGAACTTTTCCCTGCGTGGGGCGATCGAAGTAGATCAATAGGTTCCGGCAGAAGATGTAGTCATAGTGGTGGCGTTGGTTCAGCGGGCCCTCGGCGTGCTCTGCCAGGACGTTGCCTCGGTGGAAGCGGACTTGATCGCGCACGGTTTGACTCAGCAGATAGCTGTCCTCGTGGGGTCGAAAGTGGCGGTCGCGGTAGTCGCCCCGACACCGGCTGTCGGGGCGAAAGGAGTTTTTGCGATAGACGGCGCGGCGGGCGGTTTCGAGCGCGTGGGTGCTGATGTCCACGGCGTCGATTTGAAATCGCTCGGCGGGCAGGCCGGCGTCCAACAGCGCCATGGCCATGGAGTAGGGTTCTTCGCCGGTGGAGCAGGGCAGGCTTAGGAGACGAAGAACTGGTTGAGAGTCTTTAGTTGATAGTCGAGAGTCCGAACTATCAACTCTCAACTGACAACTATCAACCCCGCACTCTGAGTCGGGGTCAACTGTGTTCGCGGGCAGCCATTCGCTGCGCACGAGGCGGACGAGGGCGGTGAAGGATTCTTGGTCGCGGAAGAACCAGGTTTCCTTCACGACGACGGCTTCGACCAGGGCGGTCAGTTCGGCGGGGGTTTCTTGCAGGTATTTAGTGTAATCCTCCAGCTTGGTCAGTTGGTGGTGCTGCATGCGCAGACGGACGGTCTGGCTGATGGAGGTGGACCCGATGGATTCGGCGTCCAGCCCGATGGTGCGCTTCAGTAGATTTTCAATTTGATGCATCAGCGTGGGTTTCAAGTTGGAAGCGGCGCTGCCGCCGCGGGTGAAATGGTTTCTGAAAAGAGCAGGTCGCGGACTTTTTCGGACAGGAGGCGTTGTTCGTGCACCCACTGGATGACGCCCTGGCCATCCATGAGCACCGGCCCCAGGTAGGGCGCGGCGCCGAGTTGCACGCCGGAATCCACAAAGTCTTTGCTGTCGCGGCGCAGCATTTCGGTGGCACGCTCGGCGATCAGACCAAGCAGAAGATTCTTCCCGGCGTGGTCGGAGTACTTCACCACGATGATGCGGGTGCTCAATCGTTCGCGGGCGGGTTGATCAACGGCCAACTCGCTCAGATCCACCGCCGGCACCGGGCGGCCGCGATAGTTGAACAGTCCGGCCACACCCTTGGGTGCGTGCGGAATTTTTTTCAACTCCAGCAACGGCAACACCTCAACCACCCGGCTGGCGTCCAGCACGTAACGGTCATTGCCCAGTTGAAACAAGAGAAACAACACGGCGTTCCTAACCTCCCAATTTGAAGCGCGTCACGCTGTTTTGCAAGCCGCGGGCGGCTTCAGTCAACTGTTCATTCGCCAGGTTCGATTGCCGCAAGGAATCCGCGGTTTGGTGCGCGGCTTCGCTCAATTGTGTCAGAGTTTCGCTGATCTGCTGGGCGCCGGTGGCCTGTGATTGCATACCTTCGTTCACGGTTTGAAAGCGCGGCGTCAACGTCTGAACCTGGTGAATGATCTGTTCCAACTGCGCGCTGACCTGGCGGATGCCTTCGACGCCCCGGCGCACCTCCTCGGAGAACTTGTCCATCCCCATGACTCCGGCGGAAACGGCGGATTGCATCTCCTTGACCATCTTTTCGATGTCGTAAGTGGCCACAGCCGTCTGGTCCGCCAAGCGGCGGATTTCCATCGCCACCACGGCAAAACCGAGGCCGTACTCACCGGCTTTCTCGGCTTCGATGGCGGCGTTCAGGGAGAGCAGATTGGTCTGGTCAGCCACCTTGGTGATGGTGGTGACGACGGAATTGATGTTGCTGGTCTTTTCGTTGACGACCGCCAGTTTTGACGTGATGGAACTGGAGGCTTCCATGATCTGCTTCATAGTCGCTTCCATTTGCGAGATGGCGGTCTGGCCGCTACCGGCGAGGCTCGCGGTTTCCTCCGCCACTTCGTTGACCTCGTTCATGGTCTTGACCAGTTCCTTGGTGGTCGCAGAAATTTCCTTGGACGTGGCGCCAATCTCCGCGGTGGTGGCAGCAATTTCATTGGCGGTGCTCTGTTGTTGCTTGGCCGTGGCCACAATTTCAGTGGCCGTAATGTTGACCTGAATGCCAGACCGTTGCACCTGGCCGACCAGGCCTGACAGATCGTCCGCCAGACGATTCAGTCCGTCAGCCACGACTCCAAATTCGTCCCGCCGCTTCATCCCGATCCGTTGGGAGAAATCCCCGCTGCGCATCCGATCCAATGCTGCGACCAATTGGGACAGGGGTTGGTTGATGGCTTTGGACTGGTAGCGGCTGACGACAAAACTCACGATCAAGAGGATCATCAAAACAGTGATTTCCACCAAAGTCATTGCTTGAAACTTTTTGGAATCAACCACGTCCGTTTTCTGCAACTGGTCGTAAAACTCCTTGATCAAATCATCCTGCTGCTTGATCAACGACACGTAATTCTTCTGGTAGAAATTGACTGCCTCCGTTGTGTTGGTTTCGAGAAGCGAAAGCAGGTCACTCTTGGGCTTTGAATTGGTTTTTAGAGCGAAGTTGCGGAGAGATCTGAGTGCGACATACAGATTGGATTTTTCGTCAATCAGCGTGTCCAGCTTTGCGAGGTCGGTGAACAATTCCTTGTCGGACTCCTGGAGCCGCCTTTTATCCACGTCGCTTTTCGGGTCCAAAATCAGAATCCGCAACGAATCGCTCGTTTGCAGCAGGTCTTGGCGGACCCGATCCGCCGCCGCAGACCGCTGAATGGCCTGAAGCGCGGCCGACGATCGCAGTTTCTCCACCCCAAACACCAGGCCAACGCCAATCAACAACAGCAGGATAAGCGCCGCCGACGATGTGTAAAGATGTTGGCCGATGGTCAATCTTTTCATTGCGTGATTTGGGGGTTAATGACGTGTAAAGTCTGATCGACAAGTCTTGCAATAACAGGCTTGGAAAGACTCATTGCGGCGCCCGTTTCGATGCGTCTTCATGGCAAGAAATCGATCCGCATAGTTTTGTCCACATTGATCTCTGATGACACACAAGTATGACATTTGCCTCCCGAACACAAGACTAAGATGGACGGAGGAAATGCCATAGGTCGCCTTGACAAGAAGCCCCCCGGCCATGTGGATTTCTCGCTTTGAATTGACCTATGGGCGCGCATCGCTTCAGGTCGTCTGCGGACCATCTGACGGCAGGCGGTGCGGAATCGTTGAGGATCAACGTGCCAGTTGTTCGGAGGCAGACACGCTCCAACGCGAGCTCCAACGCGCTTACAACCGCTCCGCAATGTATTTCTCCAGCTTCACCGTATCGGCGGCGAAGTTACGGATGCCTTCGGCGGTTTTTTCCGTCGCCATCGCGTCCTCGTTCAGCAGCCAGCGGAATTTATTCTCATCGAGCGTGAGTTTTTCAATCTTGCTCTCCCTTGCCATCGAAGGGCTGAGTTTCCGTTCGACCGGTACGGTGCTGCCTTTCAACTCCGCTAAAAGATTCGGACTGATGGTCAGGAGATCACAGCCGGCCAGTTCCACAATCTCGCCGACGTTGCGGAAGCTTGCGCCCATGACCTCCGTCGAATAACCAAACTTCTTGTAGTAGGCATAAATCTCCTTGACGGACTTGACACCGGGATCGTCCACGGGTGCGAAATCCTTCCCCGTGCTCTTCTTGTACCAATCCAAGATTCGTCCTACGAACGGCGAGATCAATCGCGCCTTGGCCTCGGCGCACGCGACGGCTTGCGGCAGTGAAAACAACAGCGTCATGTTGCAGTTGATGCCTTCCTTCTGCAAAATCTCTGCTGCGCGAATGCCTTCCCACGTTGAAGCGATCTTGATCAGGATTCTTTCCTTGGCGATGCCGTTCTGCTTGTAGAGCGAAATGAAAGAACGCGCCTTGTTCACCAGCCCTTCCGTATCGAACGACAGGCTCGCGTCCGTTTCGGTGGAAACGCGGCCGGGAATGATCTTCAAAATCTCCAGCCCGAACAAGACCAACAGATAATCGAGCGTCTGACTGATCATCTGCTTTCTGCTCGCGCCCCGACATCCGATGTCGGGGTTGTCGGCCAGCGCTTTTTCCACCAGCGACTTGTATTCCGGCATCTGCGCGGCCTTAAGAATCAGCGTAGGATTGGTCGTGGCATCCTGCGGCGCAAATTCCTTGAAGGCGTCAAAATCTCCGGTGTCAGCGACGACCTTGGTGAATTTCTTGAGTTGCTCAAGCTGGTTGACGGCTTGGCGAGTCTCGACTTTTATCGGTTCAGCAATTGCGCTCATAAATAAACTGGGTTGAGATTTCCCTGGCCAAGATGCCGCAACAGCTAAACCAATGCAAACTTACTTTGCTATTGTATCGATTAGGCGACGCTCGTAGGGGAACAAGGGACGTTCTTTTGCCTGTCCCTTGTTGTAGTGGATGGAATGCTTCCCGTCTTCTTTACGACGTTTTGAAAAATTCTCGTTTCTCCGTTGAAAACAGATCATATTGCGGGCATGGGGAAACTGACCGCCATCGTGGAAGTTGTCGCCTTGCTCCTCGCGCCTGTCGCATTCACTCGCGGAGCAGGAGTCACCATCCTCACGCACGGCTTCAACGGAAATGTGACTGATTGGATCATTCCAATTGCGCAACAAATAACCAATTACGATTCCTTCCCAGGGTTCAACTCCAGTTGTTATCAAATCACCGTGGACGCCGACTTCTTCCACAACTTTTCCGTGACGCAATCCAGAATTGGCGGCGTCAACCCAACCAATTCCGATTCCGGCGAAATCCTCATCAAACTCGATTGGTCGTCGCTTTCCGTTGATCCTTCCTTTTCAACGTCAGACATCGCAGACAATGTTGTCCCCAAGCTCTTGATTACGAATTTCATTCCCGAGCTAGGCGGCCGCGCGCTGGTTGAATTCCCCATCCACCTGATTGGTCATAGTCGCGGCGGCCCTTTGGTTACGCAGTTGTCAAAACTCCTCGGCAACAAGGGAGTCTGGGTCGATCACATCACCACGTTGGATCCGCATCCCGTTTCGCAGTATGGCGACCCGGACGTTCATGTGTTCGCCAATGTTTTTTTTGCGGACAATTACTGGCAGACGAACGCGGACGGTTCGTGTCCGAATGGACAATCGGTTGATGGCGCCTACAACCGGTACTTGATGAATTTACAGAATGGATACGACTGCAACCACAGCGACGTTCACTTTTGGTATCACGGGACGATCGATTGGCAGGATACACCGATCACGGTCGATGGGGCGACAATCACCAGCGCCGAGCGTGGTGTTTGGTGGACCAGTTATGAATCGCAAGGGCGCAACGCGGGATTCTATTACAGCCTGATCGGCGGAGGCAACCGACTCAGCACGAACGAGCCGGCCGGCAGCGGGAACGGGCGAACCCAAGATGGTCTGAATCAGATGTGGAACTTTGGGGTCGGAACTTCGAGCAACCGAACCGCTCTGGCATCAAACAATGCCACCTGGCCAAACCTCATCAAATTCGACTTTGAAACCGTTCGCACGGTTATCCAAGGCGACAATATTTCGCTGAGATACTTTTTTCAATTCGGTCAATCTGCTTCGGATACTGCGACCGTCCAAGTCCACCTTGACGATGACGCCAATCCTTATGACAGAGATCTCGGTCAAGTTTTCCAGGTGACTGAATCGGGCACAGGCACAAATGCTGTCGGGCAGCATCAATTCGCTTTCAATACCACGAACACATCGCCGGGGAGTTATTACGTTTATGCGAAAATCAGCGACGGCATTCACACGCGCTACCTGTATGCTCCTGGGAAATTGATTATCGAACCACCGATGGCCCTCGGAATAGTTAAGATTGGCAATGAGGTGATCATAACCTGGCCGACCAATGCGGTTGGGTTCCTTCTCGAGAGCACGACCAATCTCCTTAACGCCTGGTCAACTAATTCGCCACCACCCGTTATCATCAATAGTCAGAATACCGTCACAAATACTGTCGGCGGTGGGAATGTGTTCTATCGGCTGAAGAAATAGGGTATCATAATCGAGATCCGGCGTGCCATGACGCGCGCTCGGCATAATTCGCGGCGACACAATTCAAGATCCGTGCGGGCTCTACTGCTGTTGCAGCCGGAAAAATCTCGTGGTGCTCGAGACCGGAAGCGTGACGGAAAGTTGGTTGCCGCTCGGCACCGCGGCGTTGGTCACGACCGCCCAGTTCGGTGGCGATAGTTGCGGAGTCGTTTGCAGCGTGAAGTTGGTTGCTGAAGCCGGCCAGGAAAGTATGACCGTGATGGCGCCGGATCGCTGAATGTTGAGCGTCGGCGCAGGGATAAAATTGATCCCAATCTCCCACATTCCCCGACCGAATGTGCCCGCGGCCAGCACACCCAGATCGATGTTCATTTCGAGGTCGATCACGAGCGCGTTCGGCAGTCCGGCGCCGAACCGGCTCCAGCTCGTTCCTGAATCCGCCGAGACGTACACGCCGTTGTAGTTTCCGATGAACACCTTCGGCGGATTGAATCGGGAATCAAGCTGAATGGTGTAAACCGGCAGATCGGGCAGATTGCCGCTGAGGTTGGACCAGTTTTGGCCGCCGTTGATCGACCTGAAGACGTGTCCATTTCCCATTCTGGCACGAACGGCATAAATGATCTCGCTGTTCGCCGGATCAACGAGCAAGTCCTGAATATTATCGGCGACGCCGGGAACATCGCGCTGCGTCCAATTGAACCCATCATCAATGCTCGCGAAAATATGCCCGCCGGCGGAGGCGTAAATCGTGTTCGCATCTGTCTTGGCGATGGCGATGCTGTCGATGACTGCGTCCGTGTTCCAACCATAGAAAAACGGAATGGTCACCAGCGCCCAGGAGTCGCCGCGATCAAGCGATTCGTAAATGCTGTCCGTCCCAAACAACAGCCGCGCAGGATTGGATGGATCGAGCATGTAAGGCGGATAAAAGTTCGATGTGTCCGGATAAAACCCCGCCGTCTTCGGAGCCCACGTGACGCCACCGTCGTCGGACCGCTCGAGCGACAGACCGAAGTAGGTGTGATAGACGACGTACGGATTGCCCGGATCGACGCGAACAAAACCGCCATCGCCGCCGCGAATGGGATTCCAGCGGGACGTGCCATCGAATTTCACCGTGCCGTTGTCCTGCAAGCCGCCGTAGGCAAGGTCAAGGTTGGTTGGATGAAGCGCGATGCCGATGAGCTGAAGCGTGCCGAGATTCGCATTCAGATCCGTCCAGCGGATGTTGCCGGGAACGGAATTGTCCAACCGCCAAAGCCCGCCGTCGTCGCCGAGCAACAATCGATTATTTGGATCAAACGTCATGGCTTGGGCATCGCCATGAATGCTGTTGCCGTCCGCGCCGATGGATATGTCCGTCCAGTTCAAACCGCCATTGGTGCTGAGGAGGAAGCCATTCGTGTTCGGGCCGAAGCGGGCAACGCCGCCCGCGTAAACGATGTTCCCGTTGGTGGGAGAAACCGCGAGCGCAGAGCAGAAAAATCCTTGCGGATAAAGATAATTCGGCGTGCCGGTCAACTCCGTCCAGGTCGTTCCGCCATCGGTCGTCTTCATCATTTTGTAAAGGCCGGTCGTAAACGGAAAGTTTTGGAAGGTGCCGAAGTTCCCATGGATGAGGGGGGCGACAATGGCAGCGTAAAGTGTCAGCGGAGTGCTTTTGGCAATCGCGAGCTTGATGTCTCCAAGGTTCGTCCCCATCGGGAAATTGCCGGCAACCGTCCACAAAGCGCCGCCGTTGACGGTTTTGTAAACGCTGTTGGCGGGCGCGCCTGCGGCATTGCCGACCGCGGCATACAGGATTTGCGAATCGGACGGGTCAATGAGCAGATCGGAAAACGCGTTTGTGCCGGGCAAACTTGCAGTTGTGTTCGACCAATTTGTCCCGCCGTCAATAGATTTCCAGATGTCGGCATTGCCGCTCAAGCCATTGAGTTCACCTGGCGCGACGGCGACATAAACCGTGTTCGGATCGGTTGGATGCACGACGATTTTGGTCATCGTGTGTCGGTCGAACTGTGAAGTGCCGAGCAACGTCCAGGCAGCGCCGCCATCCGTGGATTTGAGCAGGCCGCGGCCGAAGAGGAAAAACGCGAAGGGCGGCGTCCCGTAGCCGGTGGATTCGCCGGTGCCGGCGTAGATGATATTCGGATTGCTGGGCGCGAGGGCGACTGCTCCCATCATCAACGTTGCCTGGCCGTCCGTCAGCGGCGTCCAACTCGCCCCGCCGTTGGTGGTCTTCCAAACACCGCCGCTGGCCGCCGCAATGTAAATAATGTTCGTGTCTGTTGGATGTGCGGCCACGCCGGTGATTCGTCCGCTGACCGGCTGACACGTCGGCGCTTGCCCGCTGGCGACAGGCGCGGGGCCGACTGATGACCAGGTAGAACCGGAAAGCGTTCGCGTTGCCGGCAGGCTGTTCGCAATTTTTGCGATGAAAGCATCGGTGCCGCCACGCAGCGTCGGCAGCAGCGGATTGATCAGCGGAAAATTCGTTGAGATGGTTTGCCCCGCGAGGAAGATGTTGCTGGCGGCGTCCACCGCGATTCCCCAGCCGACATCGTCGCCGCTGCCGCCAAGGTACGACGAGAAAGTCACCGAGCCACTGGAGTTGAGTTTAGCTACGAATGCGTCGCTGCCGCCTCCGCCGTACGCAGCCTGTAAAGGCGTGGTCAGCGGAAAATTCGTGGACGTGGTTGCGCCGGTCACATAGGCATTGCCAGCGCCGTCCACCGCAATGCCACCCAATCCGGCCACGAGCGGAGTCACATTCTCATCGCTGTTGCCGCCAAGGTACGTAGCGTAAACGACGCTGATTGCATTCGAATCGATCATCGTGACGAAAGCGTCGTAACCGCCGCCCGACAGCGATTGATACGCGTTCGTCGTTGGGAAGTCGGTTGAAAGAGTCGTGCCGGTGACGTAAACGTTGCCGGCCAAATCAGCGGCGATGCCCGTGCCCAACTCAATGTCACTTCCTCCGAGATAAGTGGAGAAGACGAGCGCCGAACCGGTTGGATTGAATTTCGTCACGAAGGCGTCACCCGCGCCGCCATAAGGCAGGAGCGGATTACCCAGCGGAAAGACGGGAAAATCAAAAGATGAATCGGTAGAACCCGTAACACACGCCTCACCTGCCGAATCGACCGCGATGCCGATGCCCTGGTCAAATCCGCTGCCACCAAGAAAAGTTGAGTAAACCATCGCCGAACCGGCGGGATTGATTTTGGTTACGAATGCGTCGCGTCCGAAAGATCCGCCGCGCGTGGATTGGAATGCATTTGTTGTCGGAAAACCCGACGACCCGGTGAAGCCGGTCACGAACGCATTGCCCGCGGCATCCACGGCGACGGCGTTGCCCTGATCGATGCCGCCGCCGCCCAAATAAGTTGAATAGACCAGCGTGCAACCCGACGGGCCGAGCTTGGCGACAAAGGCATCGCTGGTGCCGCCGGCGTTGAAGGGCTGGATGGGATTGACCGTTGGAAAATCCGACGAGGCGGTGAACCCGGTGAGATAGGCACTGCCGGCGTCGTCCACGGCAATCCCTTTGCCTTCGTCATCGCCCGTGCCGCCGAGGTAGGTGGAATAGATCACTGCTGAACCGCTTGGGTTCAGTTTGGTCACGAAAACGTCCGTCGGCCCTCGCCCGCCATTCTTGTTGAGTATCTGCAGCGAGTCCACTGCGGGAAAGTTCGTTGAAAACGTCCGCCCCGTTAAGAAGATCTCGCCGCCACTTCCGAGCGCAATCGCGTAGCCATAATCTCCATCGCTGCCGCCGAGGTACGAGGAGTAACTCAGAACCGGATCGATGACGAGGGGCAGCGCCGGATCGTGCGCGCCGACTTCGAAACCGACCAACGGAATTCCAGCCGCAGATTCCGCCGAAGTGGAATTGCGCAACACGTAACGCGCAAGGATTGACTGCCGGACGCCCTCACGCACCTGATAAGCCTGCGGCGCATGTTGGACGAGTTCGCCGCCGGCAATCTGAATATTTAGATTTCCCTGCTGATCGATCGCCAGCTTTTCAGCCCCATGAAAATCCAGCGAAATGATTTTTGGATCGTGGCCGGGCGCGATGACGAAATCGTATTCAAGTTCAGATTGGTTGCCGTAAAGGATCAAATCCACTCCCGGATAGATGCCACTGTACTTCACCTTCGCGAACGTCGGGATGTTTGTGCGCCACAATTTCGGACAATTGCCGCGCAGGTAATTCACTTTCCCTGGCAGCTCAACCAAACCCACCATCGTGGGCGCACCATTGGCGTCAACCCAGCGCATCGAAACGGCGGTAACTTCGGAACATCCCATTAAGTCCGCCACGGGGTCCGTTGCCGTTCTCAAGCCAGGCTCTCGCGACCTCGGCAAAGCCAGCGTCATTTGAGTCGGGGAGAGCAACAGGTTGTAGCCGGGACCACGGGCGAGAAACTTCACGTCATCCGGAGTCTTGCCTTCATCGGCTTCGAAGCTCAGAGGCAAAGCGGTGAGATCCAGACCGGGCGCGAGACGCGAAGATGGCTTGCTCCCATCAAGGGCTACCCGGCCTTCGCTGCGTGGCTGCCACTCTATGGCAACGGCAGGCACAACGAGAAAAATCGCCAGCAGGCACAGTGGCTGAGTGCCGATTGGAAAAGATGCCCTTACATTCATCGAAGTGGTCACTTGCACAATACAACACTCCTTGAGTCCAACTATCCTTGATGCAGGTCAAGCAAGCGCGGCATCGGATTTGTTCCGTTTGCGAACGGACGCGAATCTCAAAAACCTTTTCCCAATCCCTCGCTTCATGCTTTACTCCGCGCGCCATGAAATTGCTCGTTATCGGTTCGGGCGGACGCGAACACGCGCTGGTATGGAAACTGGCGCAGTCGCCGCACGTCACGCAGATGTGGTGTGCGTCGGGCAACGCGGGCATTGCACAGGAACGCCTCGCCAGGAATGGCGCGCTGGTCGAGGGTGTGAACATTGGTGCGGAGGATTTGCCCAAGCTGCTCGCGCTCGCGCAGGAGAAGAAGGCCGATCTCACTGTCGTCGGACCGGACAATCCGCTCGCGCTCGGCATTGTCGATTTGTTTCAAGACAATGGACTGCGGATATGGGGACCAAACCAGAAGGCCGCACAGTTTGAGTCCTCAAAAGTGTTCTCCCAACAATTCATGGAGAAATATGGAATTCCCACGGCGGCGGCCGGAACTTTCGATGAGGCTGGTGCGGCCAAGAGTTTTGCCGCATCGCTTGGGGGACGTTGCGTGGTGAAAGCCGATGGCCTCGCGCTCGGTAAAGGCGTTTTGATTTGCGCCAGCCAGGCCGAAGCTGAGAAAGCTGTGGACGACATCATGGTCGGCAAAGCCTTTGGTGCGGCGGGCGCGCGGGTAGTGATCCAGGAATTTCTCGAAGGCGTGGAGATTTCACTGCACGCCCTGTGCGATGGGAAGACGGCAATACTTTTTCCGACCTCACAGGATCATAAACGCGCGCTCGACGGTGACTTGGGCCTGAACACCGGCGGCATGGGCGCGTATTCACCCACGATGTTTGTGACTGACGCACAGCTTGGCAACGCTCCGCGCAAAATCCTTGAACCGTTCCTTCGCGGCTGTGCGGCGGAGGGGATAGATTTTCGTGGAATCCTCTATCCCGGCATCATGCTCACGAAGTCTGGGCCGAAGGTTTTGGAGTTCAACGCGCGCTTCGGCGATCCGGAGACGCAGGTTTATCTGACGCGGCTGGAAAGTGATTTGGTGGAACTACTCGGCGCAAGCGTAAACGGCACGCTCGATAAGATGGACTTGAAATGGAGCGCGACGGCGAGCGTTTGCGTGGTCATGGCCAGCGGCGGTTACCCCGGCAGCTACGCGAAGGGTAAGGTCATAACCGGCCTAGATGCAGTGAACGCGCTGCCGAACACAAAAGTTTTCCACGCCGGCACAGCAAGGGCAGGGGAGCAAATTTTGACAAGCGGCGGACGCGTGCTGGGCGTGACCGCCTGGGCGAATGATTTGCGCGCGGCACAAGCTGCCGCGTATGCCGCCGTGGAGAAAATCCATTTCGACGGCGCGCATTTCCGCCGCGACATCGCGGCGAAAGCCTTGTAGCCGACGACGTCAGTCGGCGCAAACTGCCCGAGAATGGCGCGGACTGACGTCCGCGGCTACGACCAAGAACGTTGAAGCGCGCCCGAACCCCGTCAACGATTTCTTGCCGTGATTGCCCGGCGCTCGTAAATTGCCAGGGTGACTGCCGAGCATGACGAGTTGCGCGAACTGCCCCCGCCCACACCGGCCCCGCCGGAATTGCGCGAGCGCGCGGCGGCCCTGGTGCGCAACCACCCGGAATGCTTTTGGTTCTGGCATCCGGAGGCGCGCGTCCGCCATCTCGAGGACGTGCGGTCCGTGGTTGAGCACCTGCGCGAATACGGCGACCGCCGCGCCTGGTGGGATGCCCAGGAATTACACCGATGCCTCTCACCCCTTTACAAAAAGACATCCTAGCCATCCTGGCGGCGAACCGGAACGAGGAGAGTCATTTTGCCGGCGGCATTGTCTTGAACGCCGCTGACGACTCGGCCCGCTTTTCGCGCGACTTCGACATCTTCCACGAAGTGGCCGAGGAAGTGACGCGCGCCAGCAATCGCGACGTTGAAAGTCTTCGCCGCGCCGGCTTTCCGGTCGAGACGCCTTCGCGTTACGGCGAGTGGGAGAAGGAAGCCACGTTCCGCAAAGCCAGAGTGAGTCGCGGCAATGAAACCGTGGAAATAGACTGGGCGGCGGACTCGGCGTTCCGGTTTTTCCCCGTCGAACGCGACCCGCTTCTGGGCTGGCGACTGCACCTGTTTGATGTTGCCACCAACAAGGCCCTCGCACTTTCCGCCCGCACGGAAACTCGGGATTACGTGGACATTGTGGAACTGCACCGGACGTTCCCGCTGCCGGCAATCTGTTGGGCGGCCTGTGGCAAAGACCCCGGTTTCAGCCCGCTCTCGCTGCTCAAGATGATGCGGCGTTTCGCCAAGATCAGTCCGACCGAACTCGACAAGATTAAGGCCCGCGCGCTCGATCCGCGGGCGCTGAAAATGGCATGGATCGAGATGAGCGACGCGGCGGAGGCGGAGATGATTCGCGTGGCAGATGAACGACCTGACCTGCCCATCGGTGTAGCGTTCGTGGACGCCTTGGGAAAGCCGGGTTGGATTGGCAAGGACCCCACGCTGCGCCCGCACGCGCCGTCCGTGCGCGGCTGCTGGCCGACGGTGCATGGTTTGGACCAATAGTGCGACTTGGCGGCGAAGGCTTTGTAGAAGTCGAGGTGGCGAGACTCAAACTTTCCTGACCGCGAACCACGCGAAATACGGGAAAGGTTTTTCATTCAGTTAGAGACTCCTCACGTCGTCTCTCACGGGTGAAAAGCGGCAGAGGGCCGCCGCAGTCCAGGACGCTGGCGCGTTTCAGGGGGAGGCCCGGTAGTCGCGAAGCGTTTTGGAGTGCGCCAGTCCTCTGGCGCTTTGGTTTCGCGCCGGCATTGATATGCGAGCGGCGCAAGCGGCGGCTTGGGCGGCGGTGGGGAGGATTCAGTTCGACGACGTGCCGTTCCGCCGCGACATCGCGGCCAAGGCAATTTGAAGTACGGGATCGACTGTCCTTGGAAAGAGCTAGTTGCTCTTTGGTTCAATTGCGAAGTCTTGCTGGGCTTTATCCGTTTCCCCAAGCTTTTGATAACACTGTCCGCGCAGGCGATGTGCATCGCCGTTGTTCGGATCTAGCTGAAGAGCTGCCGAATAATCCGCGATTGCTCTCGCATAGTCCCTCTTGTTGCTTTGATATATATCCCCTCGCCAAACATAGGCTTGAGCTATTGACTTGGTCTTGCCTTCTACGGAACGAGTGAAATCGAGGTCGCCTTCGATGATAACGGTCCAATCGGCGATAGCTTCGTCATAACGCATCAATTGCTGAAATTCACCGGCGCGACTCCAGCGAGCGATCCAGTTCTTTGGGTCAATCTCCAAACATCGCGTACGATCAGCCACCGCCTTCTCGTAGCCACCTCGTTCTTTCGGCAAGTATAATACGTAAAGATCAGCTCGGTCCATAAACGCTTCTGCCATATTCGGGTCGAGTTCAATGGCTTTGTTCAGGTTTTCCAAGGCGGCGTCATATTCGCGCTTCATTTTATTCCGATCGGCCCGAATGTAATAATCCCTTGCCGTTCCAAGTGGAGGTTGTTCTGATTTCGATTCGGTATTTTTTGCAGTCTCTAACTGAAACTTGAGTAAGCCAATCTGGCCACGAAGTTTGGGCACTTCGCGCTTATTCTCATCTGCGATCTTCAATTCTTGTGTCAAACCAACGACACGGTTACTGGCGGCTTCCAACTCGTTTTGCAACTGCTCGATTTGCTCGGCCAACGGCGCTTGCTGTTGCTGGAGCGTCTGGACTTGGTGGCGCAGTTGCGAGGCTTGGCGGGCTTCGTAGATCCCCGCCCCGGCTAGGACGGCAACGGTGGCAGTTACGAGAGTTTTTTGTAGTGTGGTCATGGCAATGGTTTTGGTTGCGGCAATTACTGTTGAAGTGTGGACGGCAGTTCCGGCAAGGGCGGCGGCGGTTGAAATCGTGACGGCCAATCCAACGGGGGCGGCTTGGACGGCGTTGGCGGAGATGACGACGACGAGTCCGCTCGCGCCGGCGGTGACGCCGCGTTTGGCAAAGAATTCCCGCAGCCGTTCAACGGCGCGGCTCACGCGTTTTTGGGCGGCGTCGTCGGACGTGCCGAGAGTTGCGCCGACTTCACGGAGGGATTTGTTTTCGAAATAGCGGAGCAGGACGGCAGCGCGGTCAGTGTCGTCGAGCGCGTGCATGGCTTCGTCGAGGAGAGGTTCGATGTGTGTCCAATCTGCGGTCGTAGCGTTCATGGCATTCATCTCGGTGGCGATTTGTTCGCGCAACTGGCGGCGGGCTTCGCGACGGACGACATCAATGGCGGTGCGGCGCGTGACTTGATAGAGCCAAGCGGTGAGGATGGTGTCGGGCGCGAGGCGACGCGCGTTGCGGGCCAGGTCGGTGAAAACGGACTGAGCGACTTCCTCAGCGAGTTGCGGGGAGCGGACCTGGCGGAGCGCGGCGGAATGGACAAGGTCGAGGTGGCGGCGGACGATTTCGGAGAAAGCATCCTCGGCGTGGTCGCGGGCATAACGCTTCAGTAATTCCAAGTCGGTTTCGGTCATCTTCATAACTATATCGTCGCCGCCGAACCAAATCCGACATTATTTTGCGGCTGATTTCCTCGCCGCTTTACTTTCCAGCTACTCTCACGCATTGTGACGCAGACATGACACGATTTAGTTTCAATTTATTTGCGTTAGCACTCGCGGCGCTGCTTGCCGTTGGGCCAAGCGTCCTTGGGGCGCCGACCAAAGAACCGCCAGCGTTCCAGGAAGTGTTTGATCTGGTTCGCTCGCATCTTGAAGGTGTGAGTCAATCCGAGTTGGACCAAGCCGCGGTGGAGGGGTTGCTGTCCAAATTGCATCCGCGCGTGACGCTGGTGACGAATGAATCGACGAACAAAACGGAAACTGATTCGCCATTCCTAAGTCAATCGCGCGTCTTCGACGACGCGTTTGCGTATCTGCGAGTGGAGCGGGTAGGGGAGGGGTTGGCGATGAAAGTGTCAGCGGCATACCATGACTTGAGCGAGACGAACAAGTTGAAAGGATTGGTTTTGGATTTGCGTTTCGCCCGTGGTGACGATTATTCCGCCGCGACCGAAGTGGCGGATTTATTTCTGGCCAAACCGCAACCGTTGTTGGATTGGGGAAAGGGTGTGGTCGAATCGAAAGCCAAGACGGACGCAATCAAGTTACCACTTACTATTTTAGTGAATAAACAAACTGCCGGTGCTGCTGAGGCGCTCGCGGCGGTGCTGCGCGAAACGGGCGTGGGACTGGTAATTGGCGCAAACACCGCGGGACAAGCCACTATTGGCAGGGAATTTCCCTTGAAGAACGGCCAGCGTCTGCGAATTGCCACTGCCGAAGTCAAATTGGGCAACGGAGCCATTCTGTCGTCGCAGGGGGTGAAGCCGGATATTCAGATCGCCGTGAACCCGGAGGATGAGAAAATCTATTTCGCGGACGCATACAAGGTTTTGCCCAAGCCAACCAATCTGTTGGCAAGCGCCGCTGCTGCCTTGACCAACAACACGGCTAGCGGTACCAACCGCGCGGCCCGCCGTCGCCTCACGGAAGCGGACCTGGTGCGCGAGCGCAGAGAGGAGTTGAGCCGGGATTTGGAAAGCGCGACGTCTGCCGCAAAGGAGAACGAACAAGACAAGCCGACAGTCCGCGACCCGGCCTTGGCGCGCGCCTTGGACTTGTTAAAAGGGCTGGCCATTGTCCGTCAATTCAAGTCGTTTTGATTTCGCCGTTGACGATTTTCTCCACGCCCCGCACCTTGGTATTATTGACGCGCACATGAAGACGGTCCTTTTTGTTTGCACTGGAAACGTTTGCCGCAGCCCGATGGCGGAAGGCATTTTTCGCCATGCGATCAGGGGCCGTGGCGATTACCGGGTTTTGTCCGCGGGGTTGGGCGCGGTGAATGGTCAGCCACCGAGTCCTTATGCCGTGCAGGCGGTGGCCGAATTGGGCATCGATATTTCGCGCCTGCAAAGCACCCTGCTCACAGCCGACTTGGTGCAACAAGCGGATTACATTTTCGGCATGACGCACAGCCATGTTGAGACCATCTGTTTGCTGTATCCGCAGGCGGCGGAGAAGACGTTTTTGATGCGCGAATTTGATGAAACGTTACACGACTTCGAAAAGGACATCAGCGATCCCATTGGCGGCTCCTACGAGGTTTATACAAGTTGTCGGGACCAGATCGAGCAGGGAATCGCCTCCTTGGCGAGATTTTTGGAACAAAGCGCGGGCGCAACCCCCATCGAGCCGCCCAGACATAAATTGACGACGATTGCGATCGGTGCCGACCACGGTGGTTACGAACTGAAGGAAACGCTCAAACAACATTTGCAAAAGCGCGGCCTGGCAGTAAATGATGTGGGCACAAATTCGGTTGACGCCGCTGATTACCCGGATTACGCGCAGGCGGTGGCGCATAACGTGGTGGCCCGCCGGGCGGAGTTGGGACTGTTGATCTGCACGACGGGTGTGGGCATGAGCATCGCAGCGAACAAGGTGCCGGGCGTCCGTGCGGCGCTGGTTTTTGATGAGCACATGGCGACCGCCTCGCGTCAGCACAACAACGCCAACGTCCTTTGCCTCGGCGGCAAGACCACCCCGCCCGAACTGGCCAAAAAAATGGTCGATGCATTTCTTGACGCTCGTTTTGACGGCGGCCGCCATGAACGTCGAGTGAACAAAATGGAAACACTGAATACTGCAGCAGAATTGAAATTGAGATCGGTTGATCCTGAAATCGCGGAAGCCATCGCCCACGAACGCCGGCGTCAACAGGAGAACATCGAGCTGATCGCCAGCGAAAATTTCACCAGCCCCGCGGTGATGGAAGCGCAGGGTTCGGTGCTCACCAACAAATACGCGGAGGGTTATCCCAAGAAACGCTGGTATGGCGGCTGCGAGAACGTGGATGTGGTCGAGCAACTCGCCATCGACCGCGCGAAAAAATTATTCGGTGCCGAACATGCCAACGTCCAGCCGCACTCCGGCAGCGGCGCGAACATGGCCGTCTATTTTGCTTTCTTGAAACCGGGCGACAAGATGCTGACGATGGACTTGAGCCACGGCGGCCATTTGACGCACGGGAACAAGGCGAATTTTTCCGGCCGGTTTTTTGAGATCATTCATTACGGCGTCCGCAAGGAGGATGAGCGGATTGACTACGATCAGCTCGCGCAGATGGCGGACAAACATCGACCCAAGATGATTACGGTCGGCGCCAGCGCCTATCCGCGGATCATCGACTTTGGGCGGATGGGCGAAATTGCGCGGGAAGTGGGCGCGCTGTTGTTGGCGGACATTGCGCACATTGCGGGAATGGTCGCTGCCGGTATTCATCCCAGCCCGATCGAACACGCCGATTTTGTGACGACCACGACGCACAAGACATTGCGCGGGCCGCGGGGCGGTTTGATTCTTTGCAAGGAGAAGTATGCGAAGGAAATTGATTCGCAAGTCTTCCCCGGCATCCAGGGCGGGCCATTGATGCATGTGATTGCGGCCAAAGCGGTTTGTTTTCAGGAAGCCTTGCAACCAGGGTTCAAAGGTTACCAGCAGCAAATCGTCAAAAATGCGCTGGCCCTTGCGGAAGGGATGAAGCGGAACAATTACCGGCTGGTCAGCGGCGGCACGGACAATCACTTGATGCTGGTGGATGTGGGTGCGCGCGGATTGACGGGCAAGGATTGCCAGATCGCCCTGGATGTGGCTGGCATCACGGTGAACAAAAACACCATCCCGTTTGAAACGCGTTCCCCGTTTCAGGCCAGCGGCATCCGCCTGGGCACGCCCGCGGTGACGACGCGGGGGATGAAAGAGGCCGAGATGGCGGCCATCGCCGACATGATCTGCGAAGTCTTGCTGGATATTAAGAACCTTGACGCCGCGCACGAAGTGCGCCAACGTGTTCAGGAGTTGACCGCAAGATTTCCCTTGCCGTATTGAGGGAAGGGATTGACCCTGTAACGCGCTCCCGGTTGGGAACCATTCCAATTTGAACAAATCGAGCCTTTGACCATCCAAGCAAGTGTTGGCTGGCGCGGCCGTGACGTTTTTTGAATCGCTTACCGCGAGAACCTTTAAAAATTTAACCGACATTCATTTATGGCCAGAGTCAGCACCAAAAAGCCCGCCCTACCCAAGGCGGCCAAATCGAAAATCAAGGCACTGGAGCCGACCGCCAACGGCGAACCCGATGCGGCTGCCAATTCGCGCTCCGACACCATGGAACTCGAACCCCCGACGCATGCGGTAGAATCACCCGACGAGGTGAGGACGGAAGCCGCGCCGCCAACCCGGGACGCCATCGCCTCCTCGCTCAACATCGCCAAACTTCAGGCCATGTCGATGACGGAGCTGAACCACATGGCCAAGGAGATGGGAATCGAGAACTTCGGCACGATGCGGAAGCACGAAGTCATTTTCCATATTCTCCAGAAAAACGCCGCCCGCAGCGGCATTCTCTTTTCTGAAGGGGTGTTGGAAGTATTGTCGGAAGGGTTTGGTTTCCTCCGCTCACAGAGTTTCAACTATTTGAGCTGCCCGGAGGACATTTACGTCTCGCCCTCGCAAATCCGGCGCTTCGACTTGCAGACCGGCAACCTCGTCGCCGGCCAGATCCGGCCGCCCAAGGACAAGGAGCGGTTCTTCGCGCTGCTCAAAGTCGAAGCCGTCGATACCGAAGACCCGGACAAGGCCAAGGACAAAACGCATTTCGACAACCTCACGCCGCTCTTTCCGAACAAGCGTTACATCCTCGAGACCACCAACGACGAACTGTCCACGCGTGTGCTCGACCTGGTTTGTCCGATTGGCAAGGGCAGCCGCGGATTGATTGTCGCGCCGCCGCGCACGGGCAAGACCGTGTTGATGCAAAAGCTGGCCAACGCCATCTTGAAGAACAATCCGGAGGCTTATTTGTTCATTCTGCTGATTGACGAACGACCGGAAGAAGTCACCGACATGGAACGCAGTTGCAAACCGGCGGAGGTGATTAGTTCAACTTTCGACGAACCGCCCGAACGCCACGTGCAAGTGGCGGAAATGGTCATCGAAAAAGCCAAGCGCATGGTCGAGCACAAACGCGACGTGGTCATCCTGCTTGATTCCATCACCCGCCTGGCGCGCGCCTACAACACCGTCCAGCCGCATTCGGGAAAAATTCTCTCCGGCGGCGTCGATGCCAATGCGCTCCACAAGCCGAAACGGTTCTTCGGCGCCGCGCGCAACATTGAGGAAGGCGGGTCGCTGACGATCATTGCGACGGCGCTCGTGGATACCGGTTCGCGCATGGACGAAGTCATCTTCGAAGAGTTCAAAGGCACAGGCAACATGGAAGTGGTTTTGGACCGCCATCTGGTCGAACGCCGCATCTTCCCATCCATCAACATCGAGTTGTCCGGCACGCGCAAGGAGGAATTGCTCTACCATCCGGACGAATACAACAAGGTCGTCATCCTCCGCCGCGCGCTGACCGGCGTCCCGACAGTCGAAGCCATGGAACTGTTGTTGGGCAAACTGAAGAAAACCGGCAGCAACATTGAATTCCTCCTGGGCATGGCCGTGGGTTGAAAGAAAGCCAATTGATCATTGCCATCCCGCGCCCTCAGCACTCCACCCATTCTTCCAAACAACAGCTTGCAGTGCCGTTTCGTTGCCAGTACAACCGTAAGGTGAAATTCTTGTTGCCAAGCCGAACCAACCCACGGCAGTTGTGCTGGGTGGCTTGTTTGTTCCTCGCCACTTTGTTCATGGGTTGCCGCAAGGAGGAAATCCGCGTTTACAGAGTGCCTAAAGAAAAGGCGGAAACCGTGGCGTCGGCGATTCCTCCCAGCGAGACGAGCGCGCCACGTCTCCAATGGAAGTTGCCGGAAGGCTGGACGGAACAGGCTCCCAGCAAAATGCGCGTCGCCAGCTTTTCGATCACCGGCAAGGACGGTCAGCAAGCGGACGTGTCCGTCATTCCCTTGTCCGGCATCAGCGGCAAGGAAGTGGAGGTTGTCAATCTTTGGCGCGACCAGGTGAAGCTACCTGCGATTGGCGAGGAAGAAGCGAAACGGGACGTTCAACAAGTCGAGATCGCGGGCGCGAAAGCTGAGCTTTATGAAATGGTGAGTCGCGAGCCTTTGCTCGCCGAAAAATCTCCGACTCGAATCCTTGTGGCCACCTGCGTCCGAGATGACACGAGCTGGTTTTTCAAAATGACGGGAGCAGACGCGCTGGTTCGCGAACAGAAGCCGGTGTTCTTGGAATTCCTCAAATCGGTTGCCTTTCACGAAGGTGGAGCGCCAGGGCAACTCGCCTCAGCGCGCCGCCCCATCAGCACCAACGTCAAGGAGGTGCCGCACGGAGCAACGGGTCCGGAGAAAACCGTGTGGAATGCGCCGGCCAACTGGCAGGAATTACCTCCAGGCCAGATGTTGCTCGCCAAATTTCTGGCTACCGGCGATGGTGGCACCAAGGCAGAAATCACCGTCAGCGTTTTCCCCGGCGATGTCGGCGGGTTGCTGGCCAACGTCAACCGCTGGCGCAATCAGATCGGCCTGACACCGGTCGCGCAGCCGGAGCTGGACAAACTGGTCAACGCACTTGACGCTACCATCGGCAAGGCCATGTTAGTGGATATGACTGGCACAAAATCCAACGATGGAAAAAAAGCACGTTTGATCGGCGCCATTCTCCCTCAAGGCGACCGCACCTGGTTTTACAAAATACTCGGCGACGAACTGGTTGTGGCCCGCGAGAAAGACGCGTTCATCAAGTTCGTTCAAACCATGAAACTTCCCGATGCTCCTTAATCGCATCCTCAAGATTTTTACGTCACTCCGGTTGACGGTTGTCTGCCTTTGCCTGGCGTTGCTGCTGGTGTTCATCGGCACGCTGGCGCAGGTGGACGAAGGATTGTATCAGGCGCAGAACCGGTATTTTCGCAGCCTGTTGATTTATTGGACGCCGAAGGGGTCGGGTTGGAACATTCCGGTCTTTCCTGGCGGTTATCTGGTGGGCGGCGTTCTGCTGATCAATCTTCTGGCAGCGCACGCCAAACGGTTTCAGTTCACGAAGAAAAAAATTGGCATCTTCATCATTCACGCCGGGATCATCCTGCTCTTGCTCGGCCAGTTTGCCACGGACTTGTTTCAAGTCGAGAGCCACATGTGGCTCAACGAAGGTCAGTCAAAAAATTATTCCGACAGCAGTGCGGTGAGCGAACTGGCCGTGGTGGACACATCGAATCCCGATTACGATGAGGTCGTGGCCATTCCCGAATCCGTTTTGGCGCGCAAAGGGGAAATTCACCACGCGAAACTGTCGTTCACGCTACGCGTGAAAAATTATTTTCAAAACTCCGAACCGCGATTGCGCGCGCCGATGGTGGACACCGGCCCGCCGCAGGCCACCCAAGGCATCGGCCAGCGCCTGGAATTCACGGAGTCGCCAGCCACGGTGAAAATGGATTCGCGGAATATTCCGGCGGCCATCGTGGAAGTGGTGACCGCGCAAGGGTCACTGGGCACCTGGGTGGTCTCCAACTGGGCGGTCGAAGAAAAGCTGGTTCAATTGTTGCGCGCCAATTTTCGCCAACGGCTTGGCGATCAATTAGGCGAGCAGCTCGGGAGGCTTTTTGACACGCCGCAACAATTCACTTACCAGGGGCGAACGTATCAGATGGCCTTGCGTCCCGTGCGTTTTTACAAACCCTTCAACATTGAACTCCTTAAATTCAGCCATGACCTCTACAAAGGCACGGAGATTCCGAAGAATTTCTCCAGCCGCATTCGCTTGCGCCGACCCGATAAAAATGAAGATCGCGAGGTGCTGATCTACATGAACAACCCATTGCGCTACGCTGGCGAAACTTTTTTTCAGGCCGGCTTCGACGACGTTGACCCGCGCGTTACGATTTTGCAGGTGGTGCGCAATCCAGGCTGGCTCACGCCCTATTTGTCCTGCGTCCTGGTGGCGCTGGGATTGATCGTTCAGTTCATGTCGCATTTGATTGGATTCGCAAAAAAACGGAGGACTGCATGAAAAGTTTATACAAAATATTGCCCTGGCTGTTTGTCGCTTTGTTCGCCACCGAGATCGTCGCGGTGTTCTTGCCGAAGAAAGACAGTGAATTTCATGTGCGCGAGTTTGGTCGATTGCCGGTGTTGCTGAACGGCCGCATCCAGCCGTTCGACTCGGTGGCCCGCAATTCTCTTCTGCAAATCCGCAGCACCGGGGACTTGCCGCTCGAAATCGTACCGTCGTGGAAATTCTGGCATCATCCCAAGAAACTCAAAGCCACCGAGTGGTTGCTCGAAGTGATGCTGCGTCCCGAGCAGGCGGACGAACGACCGATTTTCCTCATTCATCACCCCGACTTGATTGGCGAACTGAAGCTGGGCGACAAAGGCCTCGAGAAATCCGGCCTGCGCTATTACACCTTCAATGAGATTAGACCGGTCATGCGGGAGATTGGTGACCAGGGCGACAAGGCCAATGCCGTAAAGGCGGAACTGCAGACGCCGCTGCAAAAGCAGGTCGTGAAACTGGCCAATGCCGCCATGCTTTATCACCGCCTCAAGAACAGCCTCCAGCCGGAAGCCACGGACGATTTCGCCAAGGAGCTTTCGGATTTCCAGAACGCCATTCCCGCCGGCATCAGGGCCGCGCGCGCCAGCCAGGAAGGCAAGGAGTACGACAAGGTTGCATTGGAAAAATTGGTTGAACCGCTCGGTCAGTTTGATGCGATGGCGCGCTTCGCTTATCCGCTCATTGTTCCGCCGTTGCATCCGGAAGTCACGCGTGACGACTGGAAGAATGCGGGTGCAGCTCTGATGGAATCAGCTCACAACGGTGAAATTCATCCGGCGATGAAATACTTCGCCGCGATGGCGACCGCTTATCGCCATGACAAACCCGCTGATTTCAACCAGGCCATTGATAATTACAAGCAATGGCTCGCGCCGAAATTTGCGAAGGAGTTAAACAAAGGAAAGAGCGAGTTTTATTACAACGACATCAAGGCATTCCTTCATGCGATGATCATTTACATCTGCGCTTTTGTGCTAGCGGTCGTGGCTTTGCTCACCTTTGCGCTTACACCGAATTTTTCGGAGTCGTTGCGCCGCTCGGCATTTTATTTGATCATCCTCGCCGGTGCGGTGCACACTTTTGGCCTCGTGTTCCGGATGGTCCTCGAAGGCCGTCCGCCGGTGACCAACCTTTATTCCTCCGCAATCTTTATCGGTTGGGGTGCCATGTTGCTTGGGCTGGGCTTGGAACGCATCTATCGTCTTGGCATCGGCAACGTCGTCGCGTCATTCGCCGGATTTATCACGCTGATCATCGCGCACAATCTTGCGCTCGGTGGGGATACGATGGAAATGCTTCGCGCGGTGCTCGACACAAATTTCTGGCTGGCCACCCATGTCGTCGTAGTCACGCTTGGCTATGCATCAACCTTCGTCGCCGGCCTCTTGGCGATCACGTACATTTTCCTCGGTTTGTTCACGCCGATTCTCGCTCGGAATGTCAACAAAGCGGAGATCGGTAAGATTCTTGCCAAGATGGTCTATGCCATCGTTTGCTTCGCCACGTTGTTCAGTTTTGTCGGCACGGTTCTGGGCGGCATTTGGGCCGATCAATCGTGGGGACGTTTCTGGGGTTGGGACCCAAAGGAGAACGGCGCCCTCATCATTGTCCTGTGGAATGCCGCGATTTTGCACGCGCGCTGGGGCGGCATGGTGAAGGAACGCGGCCTGATGAACATGGCGGTCTTCGGCAACATAGTCACAAGCTTCTCCTGGTTCGGCGTAAACATGCTCGGCATCGGTTTGCATTCCTACGGCTTCATGGATGCGGCGTTCAAGTGGCTCATGCTGTTCGTCGCCAGCCAGGTGGTCATCATCCTCATGGGACTCTTGCCGCCGCGATACTGGGCAAGCTTTCGGTCGTCCCGCGGTGTCGCCCCCAAACCCGGCAATTTACCAACTTCACCTGCTGGCAGGAAACCGCGGCTTTCTCCGGCCGGGCGTTAACATCTTCAAGCGCGGAAGCTCAAGTCCTTAAATTCTTTGACGGTTCCACGGGCTTCCCTTAGCTTTGGCCCACTGATTTTCAGTCAAATTACATGATCAAGTACATTATCAAGAAATTTGTCGGTTCGCGGAACGACCGGGAAATTAGAAAGCTTCGTCCGCTCGTGGGGCGGATCAACGAGTTTGAAGCCGCGCTGCAATCGCTTTCGGTTGACGCGTTGCAGAAGAAAACCGCCGATTGGAAGGAGCGCCTCTCGAAGATCGAAGACAACGACGAACTGGCGGTCGCACTGGACGAAATCCTGCCCGAAGCGTTTGCCGTCGTCAAAAACGCCTGCCGCCGGCTTTGTGGGCAGGAAATCATCGTTCGCGGACAACCGCTTAAATGGGACATGATCCCGTTCGACGTGCAACTCATCGGCGGCGTCGCGCTGCACAACGGCAAGATTGCAGAAATGGCCACGGGCGAAGGCAAGACGTTGGTCGCCACGATGCCGGTTTATCTTAATGCGCTCACCGGTCGGGGCGCGCACGTGGTTACGGTGAATGATTACCTAGCCGCCCGCGACAGCGAATGGATGGGCGCGGTTTACAAACTGACGGGCCTGACGGTCGGTTGTATTTTGCACGATCAATCGCCCAACGTTCGCCGTGAGCAATACAACTGCGACATCACCTACGGCACCAACGCCGAGTTTGGTTTCGATTATTTGCGCGACAATGGCATGGCCACGCGCGCCGAGGAGCAGGTGCAGCGCGGTCATTACTTCGCCATCGTGGACGAAGTGGACTCCATTTTGATCGACGAGGCGCGTGTCCCGCTGATTATCAGCGGCCCGTCGGTCATCAACGCCGACAATCAATACGGCCCATACAAACCTCAGATCGAGTCGTTGGTGCATGCGCAGGAGAAATTGTGCAGTCGTTTTATTTCGGAAGCCGAGGAACTTATCAAGAAGTTACGCCCCACCGACGGCTCCAATCCTTCCAACCCCGACGCGCTGCAACGAGAGATTGGGCTGCTGCTTTACCGGGTCAAACAAGGCAGTCCGAAGTCCACTGAGTTGATGAAGCTTTTGGAAGACCCGGAGAATCTGAATCTGATGAACAAGGCGGAGTTGATGTTGCACGGCGACCAGTCCAAGAAGGATCTCTATGCGCAGAAGGAAGAACTGTTTTACGCCATCGACGAAAAGAGTCACGAAGCGGACCTGACGGAGAAGGGGCGTAATTTTCTCAGTCCCAAAGACCCGGACGCTTTCGTGCTGCCCGACCTGATCACCGCGTTCCACGAGATTGATGCCGGGCCGGAAGCCGACCTCAAGAAGCGCTTGGAAGCGAAGTCGAAGATGCAGGCGGAGTTCGAAGCCAAGGCGCAGCAGATTCATTGCATCTCGCAACTGCTCAAAGCTTACAGTCTTTATCTGAAGGACGTGCAATATGTCGTTCAGGAGAACAAGGTCATCATTGTGGACGAGAACACGGGCCGCTTGATGACCGGCCGGCGGTGGAGCGACGGATTGCATCAGGCCGTCGAGGCCAAGGAAGGCGTGGAGATCGAGCGCGAAACGCAAACGCTAGCGACCATCACCATCCAGAATTATTTCCGCCTCTACCACAAACTCGCGGGCATGACCGGCACGGCGGAAACCGAGGCCTCGGAATTTTTCGACATTTACAAGCTCGGTGTCCAAGTCATTCCAACGAACAAACCGGTGGCACGCAAGGACGCGAATGATTCAGTCTATAAGACCAAGCGCGAAAAGTTCAATGCCGTCCTCAAGGAAATTCAAGGCATTCATCAACAGGGCCGGCCCATTCTCGTCGGCACTATTTCCGTCGAAGTCAGCGAGCATTTGTCCCGCATTCTGAAGAAGGCGGGCATCATTCACTCCGTGCTGAACGCCAAATATCACCAGCAGGAAGCAGAGATCGTCGCCCGCGCCGGACAGCGCAGTTCCGTCACCATCGCCACGAACATGGCCGGGCGCGGCACGGACATCAAACTGGGTCCGGGCATTGCCGACCTCGGCGGCCTGCACGTCATCGGCACGGAACGCCACGAGGCGCGGCGCATTGACCGGCAGTTGCGTGGACGCTGCGCGCGACAGGGCGACCCCGGCTCGTCGCACTTTTTCATTTCGCTGGAAGACGATTTGATGCGCCTGTTTGGTTCGGACAAGATCGTCAAAGTGATGGAGAAGGTCGGCTTGGAGGAAGGTCAGGAACTGGAGCACTTCATGTTGAACCGTTCCATCGAGACGGCGCAAAAGCGCGTCGAGCAACACAATTTCCAAATTCGCAAACGCACGCTCGAGTACGACGACGTGATGAACAAGCAGCGCGAAGTCGTTTATGGTTTCCGTAACGAAATCATCCACGGCGAGGACGTTCGTGACCGGCTGATGGACATCATGGAGGAAGTCGTCGTCCAAAAGGTCGAACAGTTCACTGCGAGCGACACCGAGGTTGGCGAATGGAACGTGCGGGGGCTGGCTGATTGGGTAAACCTCAACTTTCCGCTCGGCATGCCGGAAGGGGAAATCGTCAAGGCCGCCAACGCCGGCGGCGATGAACCGGTGGCCGGCTCGTTATACGATGGGTTGAACGCGGCGCAGTTTGCCGTCTGCCGGTTCATCTCCGAGGCCGTCCGCAAAGCCTACGAACTTAAGATCAGTTTTGAGCAAGCCGACGCGCTGAAATCCGTCGAGCGTTACACGATCCTGACCGCCATCGACCGGCTCTGGCAGGAACATCTTTACGGCATGGACAGTCTCCGTGGCAGCATCGGCCTGCGCGCCTACGGCCAGCGCGACCCGCTCATCGAATATAAAGCCGAAGCGTTCAAGGTGTTTGAGGAATTGATGGTCAACATCAAATCCGAAATCTGCCACAACATCTTCCGCAGCGCATCCAGCATGATGGCGTTCGAGAATTTTCTCCGCAACGTGCCACAAAAAACGATGCATGATCCGACGAGCGCCTTTGGCGAGCCGCCAAAGCCGGATGGCTCAAAGCCCAGTGATATCGTGAGCGAGGCGGCGAATGAACTTGCCACAGACAAGCCAAGGCCCAAGCGCTCTGGCCCGAAAGTCGGCCGCAACGATCCTTGTCCCTGCAACAGCGGCAAGAAATACAAACATTGCTGCGGTCGGTAATTAAGGACTGTCGGTAATTAAGGACTTGCGTGTGACCGGCAGGTCTGGTTCATTCGCTTCAGATTGCAACAGGAACGAACATTTTTCCGCCTACGACCGGTTGTGAAATCAGCTTTGACTGGTTTGTTGGGGGTGTTGTTGCTGTCCGCGGGCCTGCTGGCAGGGAGTCCGTTCCATCAACAGTTGTTTCACGGAACCACCAGCGCAGACAGTCATTTCTGCGTCGTTTGCCTTTTCGCCAGTGGCCAGGTCAATGCCGCCGATGTTGCGCCGGTCTTGACAGATTTCGTCTCCGATTTTGCCGGACTTGCCCCTGCCGTCCGAATAGTCCATTTTGAATCCGCTGATTACCTGCTTGCTCCGAGTCGCGCTCCGCCTTCCTATTCTCCTTCGTTGGTTTTCTTTGGTTAGTCGTCGATTCATTCAAGTTCGATAATGTTTTTGGCGTGCTCGCTTGGCGCGGCCGCCCGCAACGGAGAAAGGTTATGAGAATTTCAAAAATGGCAGTCTTGGCTTTGGCACTTGGCTTGGGTTCATCCATGATTCAAGCGCAGGATGCAAATCAGGTAGAGCAGTTGAAGAAACAACTGCAACTGATGCAGGACAATTTCGAAAAAGTGCAGCGCGAACAGCGGCAGCAAATCGAATCGCTGCAAAAACAACTGGACGAGTTGACCAAACGGCAAAGCGCCGAAGTTGAAAAGAAAAAGTTGGAACGGGAACTGGCCGTCGAATTGCAAAAGGGCCAAGCGACCAACGCGCCGCCGGCCGCTGCAAACCAGGTCACTGCATCATGGTCGCCGTCGCAGCCGATTACACTCGCCCGCGCGGGGTCGGCTTACATGAACATCAGCTTCGATGCATTGATGGATGCCGGCTGGTCCACAGCGCCCGACCCGTCGGCCATGCTTCAGCTTGGCGATCACGATCCCATCAACCGCGGATTTTCGTTGCGGAACGCGGAGATTGCCTTGGACGGCGCGGTGGACCCGTATTTCAAGGGCTTCGCCAACATCGTGCTCAAACTGGACAAGAACAACGAAACCTCGATCGAGTTGGAAGAAACTTATTTGCAGTCCACCTCCCTGCCGGCCAACCTCCAACTCAAGGCGGGTCAGTTCTTCGCCGGCTTCGGACGACAAAACCCGCAGCACCCGCATCAATGGGCGTTCGTCGATCAACCGCTCATTTTGAACCGCGCGTTCGGTCCGGACGGTTTGCGCAACGTCGGCGCGCAACTGTCTTGGTTGGTGCCAACACCGTTCTACACCGAGGCATTTCTCGGTGTCTTTGACGGGCAGGGAGGGACAGCCTTCAGCTTTCGCAACTCTGGCGAGAATGACGGCACCGGCACAGACCGTTTTCACGGTCGAGCTACTTTGGATCGCGGTTTGCGCGGGCCGGGAGATTTGTTGTTCGCGCCGCGAGTCGCATCGTCGTTTGAGTTGACCGATCAGCAGACGCTGGTGGTCGGCGCTTCGGCGGCGCTTGGGCCGAACGATACGGGCGCGCACAGTCGCACGCAAATTTACGGTGTGGACGCTTACTGGAAATGGAAGGCGGCGAATGCGGATCAGGGTTTCCCGTTTGTCGCGTGGCAAACGGAAGCGCTGATCCGCCGGTTCGACGCCGGCGCTGATCCGCTCGCGCCGACACCGCTTGCTGCGGAAACGTTGAATGACTGGGGCTTTTATTCGCAAATACTCTGGGGCTTCAAACCGCGTTGGGTCACCGGTCTGCGCGGCGACTACGTCAACGGCGACCGTGGAGCGTTTGATGCCAACGATGTTTTTCGCGGTGAGCGGACGCGGATTTCGCCGAACCTGACCTTTTATCCCAGTGAGTTTTCCAAAGTGCGGTTGCAATACAACTATGATCACGGTCATCTATTTGGCGATGATCACTCGGTCTGGTTGCAGATGGAGTTCCTGCTCGGTGCACACGGTGCGCACAAATTTTAGAGCAAAGTGTTCCCACATTAACGTCAAACCTATATGAAGAATCTTTTCCTCAACATTTTCACTGTGACAACGCTGGCGTTTCCGGCTTACGCGAAGTTGAATGTCGTAGTCACGACGCCCGACTTGTCAGCCATCGCGAAAGAAATCGGCGGTGACAAGGTGGAAATCACGACGTTGGCGCGGCCAACGGAGGACCCACACTTTGTTGATGCGAAGCCAAGTTTCATTGTGAAGCTCAATCGAGCCGATGTGCTGATCGAAGGCGGTGCCGAACTGGAGGTTGGCTGGCTGCCCGCTTTGCTGGAAGGTTCCCGCAATTCGAAACTTAGCGCGGGCAAGCCGGGACGCATTGCGTGCTCCGAGGGGATTTCGTTGCTTGAAGTGCCGTCCACACTCGACCGCGCGAAAGGAGACATTCACGCGGCGGGCAATCCCCATTACATGACAGATCCCGCCAACGCACGAATCGTCGCGCAACATATTTGCAATTCACTTTGTCAGGTTGATGCCGGCGATTGCGATAATTTCAAAGCGAATTTGAAAAAGTTTCAGGAGCGAATCGATGCGAAGATGATCGAATGGCAGAAGCTCCTCATACCGTACAAAGGAAGGGTCGTTGTTACGTATCACAATTCGTGGCCGTACTTCGCCAGGCGGTTTGATTTGAAAGCCGAATTGTTCCTCGAACCGAAGCCAGGAATTCCGCCGACGCCATCGCACCTCGCAGAAGTTATCGGCAGAATGAAAGCCGAAAACGTGAAGGTCATCATCGTCCAGCCGTATCAGAACCGCAAAACAGCCGAGGCGGTGGCCGGCCACACTGGCGCGACCGTGTTGGATTTTCCGACCTTCCCGGGCAAACCAGCCGAAACTTACGAGGATTGGATGGATGGTTTGGTGAAATCCCTCGCGCAGGCGTTGGAAGGAAGCAAATGACCTCCGTGGTCTTCTGAATGTAAAACCAAATAGGGCTATGCACCTGACTTACGTTGGCCCATCGGACACGCTAAAGCGTGAACTCCAACGCCGCGCACTGGCCGCTTCCGTTGGAGTTCAACCTTCAGGTTGTTCCTGTCTGCATCAAAGGGCATCGAGCGCATAGACTAAAAACCGATTTATGAGCGAAGCATTCGAAATCATGAAGTGGCCGCTGGCCGCATGTTTGTTGTTGCCGGGACTGCTGGTTTATCTGGGATTGCACATCATCCGACGCGAAGTGATTTTCGTGGACCTCGCGCTCGCGCAAGTGGCCACGCTGGGAACGTGCGTGGCCATTCTGCTGCACTACGACCCGCATGACTGGCAGAGCTATGCGTTGTCGATTGGTTTTACTCTCGTGGGCGCGGCGATCTTCACGCTGACGCGGACCAAGGAGCATCATCAAGTGCCGCAGGAGGCGTTGATCGGCATCACCTACGTCGTCGCAGCCGCCGGGGGAATTTTATTGCTGAACAACAGCCCGCACGGAAATGAGGAACTGAAACAAACCCTCGTCGGCGAATTGCTCTACCTCCAGAATCCCGGACAAGTTCTCAAGCCGTTCGCGCTCTATGCGGCGATCGGCCTGGTGCATTTCATTTTCAGAAAACAATTCCTCGCCCTATCCTTCGAACCTCTACGCGCCGAAGTGGAAGGGTTTTCTTTTCGCGGTTGGGACTTCCTGTTTTACGCGCTGTTCGGGATCGTGGTGACGACCTTCGTGCACATTGGCGGAGTGTTGCTGGTATTCTCGTATCTGATCATTCCGGCCGTCTGCGCGAATTTTCTTGCCCGCAGACTCGGCTCGCTGCTGGCGATCAGTTGTGCGGTTTCCACGGTCAGCAGCGTGGCGGGACTTTATTGTTCCTACACGTTCAACTGGCCGATTGGCGCCGCCATTGTCTGTGTGCTGGGGGCCGCGTTGTTGCTGACCGGAGTCGTGGCCCGCTTCCGGCGCGCGAGCTGAACAGAGCCGCCCGTCCCTTTGATAAACTGGGTCGCGAGGCCAGCCAAACCTCTCAAAATCAAGCGCGCACATTAATGTGATTTAGTGCTTGAAATCCGACGTGGAAACTGTAAAAGAGCAAGCAACATTTGACAGAATCGCGTTAATCGACCGAATCCTCGATCTGATTGTTGCATCGCTGAGGTCAAAGTTGGTGTCGCATGAATTTGGTGCCGATCATTGTAAGTGTTTTGTTGGGTCTGGCTGTCACCTGGCTGCTTATTCCCCTCATCTGTAAATTGTCAGCGACTTCAAGTCTGGCCGCCCGGGCAAGCACTTTTCACCACACGCACAAAACCCCGATTTCGCGACTGGGAGGGGTGGGGTTGGCGGTGGCATTTCTGGTGGTCGTGTTGGTCGCGGCGCTCTGGTTGCCGGATTCCGGCACCGACCTAAAAACCCGTCTTGTGATTGTTTTCGGTTCACTGGCGATGTTTTTGCTGGGTCTCCGGGACGATTTGCGTCCACTGGGCGCCCGGAAGAAATTGTTGGGCCAGATCCTGATTGCCTCGATCGTCTGCGGGTCCGGCATCGAGATCGCGCAATTTCAAAACCCGTTTACCCATGTGGTGTATGATCTGGGTTGGTGGGGGTCGGTGTTCACCGTGCTCTGGCTCGTGGCGCTGACGAACATGATCAACCTGATCGATGGCATCGACGGCCTGGCGGCCGGCGTGGCGCTCATGTTGATGGGGTTGTTGGCCTACGTGGGGCTGGGTAAAGAAGTACACTTCACGGTGATGTGCGCCGCGGGCATGTTCGGTGCCCTGCTGGGTTTTCTACGTTACAACTTTCCACCGGCCAAAATCTACATGGGCGATGGCGGCGCCTACTTTCTCGGTTTTCTGATCGCCATCCTGTCCCTGGTCAATTCACACAAAGGAACGATCGTTGCGGCCCTGATCGCGCCGCTCTTTGCCCTGGCTTTGCCGATTGTAGATGTGACTCTGGCGATTACCCGTCGCGGGCTCAAAGGTCTGCCGATTTTTCGGCCAGACCACAGCCACCTCCATCATAAACTTGTCGGCTTGGGCGTGTCGCGCCGACGGGCGGTGCTGATTTTGTACGGTCTTTCGTCCGTGTTTCTCCTGCTGGCGTTCACCGCGTTTCTGTCGGAAGGACGGCTGGTGCCGATTCTGTTTGGTTTCCTGTGCCTGACGTTGCTGCTGTCGGCGGGATCGTTCAGTTTCAGCCGTGAATGGTTTGCGGTGGGTCGCGTGTTGAAGAATTCGCGCCAGTTGAGGAAGGAAAGCCAGTATGCGCTGGCGTTGGGTCATTGTCTGGAGGTGGAAGCGGAACGGGTCAGGTCAATGGAGGCCCTCTGGGCCGAGTTCGCCTACGCCGCGAGAAAACTTGGTTTTGCCGGGGTGAAATTAATTCTGCCGGACGGCGAGCGGGTGTGGCACGTGCCGGAGGTCATTCCGGAGTCCGAGCTGATGCTGCGCACGCATGAACTCAGAACCCGGAGTCCAATGACTTTGTATTTCAGTGGGAGCAAGGCCAGGATGTCGGCGCGCGTGTTTGATTTTCTTTGCGAATTGGCGGCCGAATCCTGGCTCAAGGCGGTGGCGCGCTGGCAGGAGTTGCATGGTCGCGAGACGTGGTTGGGTTTGGACGGGCGCGGTTCCACGGCGGTGGAAACTTCGGCGGCGGTCGGGCTGGCCGCGTCAAAGATCGGGAGTGTTCCGAAATCAGCTTGAGAGGGGATTTCGATTCCGATGACCTTGGCGACCCGTGCGGCGCGCCTCATTGACCTAGTCGGTTTCCCCGCATGCCTTCCTGAATCAAACTGCCGCACGATTCACGCGTTCGCCTCCGGATTTGTTTCAGCACGCGGCTGTTTGGATTGCCGCACGGTTTGCGGATTTTGCCAGGGCGCGTTCACACGCTGCGCGCCGCGTAGTAATCCTTGTAGCGATGGTAGTAGTAATAGTCGGCCGTGTGGGTCTCCACGGCGTTGAACACCAAGCCCATGACCTCCACCTCGCGCTGATACAGCAGGTCGATCGCCGCCCGGGCAATCCGGCCGGAAGTGTAATTGGCCCGGACGACGAAAATCACTCCCTCGAGATTCGGCGCCAGACTGGTCACGTCGTCCGCGGCCATGACCGGTGCGCTGTCGAGGATGACATAATCGAATTGCGCGGCCAGTTCTTGCAACAGGCGGATGGTTTCCGGCTTGAGAAACAATTCGCCCGGATTGCGGGAGCCGCCGCCGCGCGGCAAGAGCGACAAATTCGGAATCGCCGTGGGCTTGACGGCGGCCGACCAGGCGGCCTGGCCGGAAAGCACTTCTGTCAATCCCGGCGAATCCTCCAGGCCGAAATGGCGATGCTGGGCTCCTTTGCGAAGGTCGGCATCGATGAGCAGCACGCGCGAACTGGCGTGCGCCATCGTGATCGCGAGGTTGGCGGTGGTCATGGACTTGCCGTCGCCCGGTACGGCGCTGGTCACCAGAATTGTTTTGGGCCGCTTGCCTTCCGTGGCGATGTAAAGGATCGAAGAGCGCAAATTGCGGTAGGCTTCAACGAACGGATGCCGTTCGTCGTCCTGCGACAGCAACTGGACGCCCTCCTTTTTTACCGCCGGTTTCTCCAGTGGAATCTGGCCCAGCACCGGCTCGTCAAAAAGGTCCTGCAGTTCGGTGAAGGACGTGGGCCGGTCGTCGAACCGGTCCACCACCAACAGCAGGACGATGCCCGACAACAGTCCGAGCAAACCGCCAATGACCAGTGACTTGGCGATGCTCGGTCCGCCGGGACGCGCCGCCGAGGCGCGCTCCAGGACGGCGACACTTTCCTGGTTGATGTCCTTGTCCACGCCCAGCGTTTGGATCGCCGCCAAGAGACGGTCATACAAGGTTTGCACCCGCTGCTTGTTCGCGCGGATGCGCTCGTATTCGGCCATCTTTTTGCTGACCTCCAGGGATTTGATTTCCCACTCTTTGATCTGGGCGTTGAGATTTTCGACCTGAAGGGAAATCGAGTTGCGGCGGTTTTCGAGTTGTTCGAGACTCTGTTGCTTGAAGATTTCGAGAAGCTTTTCACGCCGGGTGATGTCCTCATTCAATGCCACCATCCGCGGGTGCCTGGGCTTGAGGTACTCGGACCACTCCTGCATTTCCGCCTTCTTCAACTGGATTTCCTGCTTGGCTTTCAGATAGTCGGAGTTGAGCGGGTTGGCGGGATTGGTGGCGTCATCGCCTGCCTCGCCGGGGGTCGCCGCCGTGGTCTTCTTCTGCTGGCGTTCGAGCGTCTGATCCAGGTTGAGCATGCTCAGCAGTTGATGTTCAGTCTTCAACTGGGCCAACTGGCGGTTTAACTGCACGAGGTAGCTGCCGGCGCTGTTGCCTTGCTCCTGAAGGAAGACGACGCTGTTCGTCGCCTGAAACGCCAGCAGATCATCTTCGTACTTTTTGAGATCGCGCTCCAGTTGGACCGACTGTTCGGTGATGCCCGCCAGGGTGGTTTGCGACGTCGAGGTGCGCATTTCCTTTTTCAGGTTGATGTATTCCTCCATGCAGGCTTCGAGATAGGCGCGGGTGTACTGCGGGTCTGATCCCGTGGCCACGAGGTTGAAAATGGTGGTTTTGGGCGAGACCGAAATCTGCAGCTCAACGGGCACGGGCACGAGTTCGGGTCGCAGCGTGCGGACCCGCTCGAAGGCGCGATTAAGCACGGTGCCGCTTTTCATCAAGGCCACCTGGGTGCCCAGAAAGTTGCTCAACTCCTCGGTGTAAACCGAGCCGACCGTGCCGGTGGGCATCTGGATTTTGATGCTGACCATCATGCGGCTGACCGAGACGAAGGCCGGGGGCAGATGCCACTGCCAGAAGCCTGCAATCGACAGCCCGAGCACGAGCGTGATGGGCAGCACCCACCATCGTTTGCGCAGCAGACTCCGGTAACGATGCAAGTAATTGAAAAAACGTGTGGACCGGGCGGAGCGGTTCGGTGCGGCGGGAACGGCTGGGTCGTGCATGGCGGTTTAGAAATTGATCGCGCGCTGGGACACAATGATGAAATCTTCCGGCTCCAGCACGATGTCCTGGTCGGTTTTTCCTTTTTCCAGGACCTCCACCAGGTTGACCTTGAGGGTGACATTGCCGCGGGGCGTTTTGCGAATCACCTTTACTTCCTTCTTGTTGGCAAAGTCGCCGAAACCGCCCGCCCGCAAAATGGCCTTGCCGGCGGTGAACGTTTCATTCGCGGGAATCTCGATCGGCCCCTGGTTGCGGACCGGGCCCCAGACGTAAATCCGGCCGATGACTTTCGCCATCGCATCCAGTCCGATGATGATCGTGGCGCGTTTGTAATAGTCCTGTTCCAACAGCACCTTCATGTCGTCGGCCAGTTGCTTGCAGGTCTTGCCCTCCACGCTGACGCGTCCAATATACGGGATGTCAAGCTCCGTTGATTCCGTTACCTGCAGGGCGACCGGCAGGCTGCGATCCTCGAGGATTTGAAAACTGACCTTGTCCCCGGCGATCAGTTTGTGTTTGTCGTCGTTGACGTAGCCGTTCCCGGTGGTGGCGGACGGGGACGGGAGCATGTTCGTCGGGGACGCTTTTATCGGGGCAGTCGCCGGGACAATCAAAAAACCGGACGCGTCGCGGGTGGCGCTTGAAGTCGGTGGGGTGCCTTGGGCCAGCGCGCCGGCACCAGCCAGAACGATCACCGAAAAACTTAACCATGCTTTCATGTCGAACGTTGATTAGAAGGCATAAATCAGATTTAGCACAAGCCGATTCTCAACGTAGCTTCGGCTTTTCGGCTGCGCATCCTTCCGGTAGAACTGGTAGCGCAGGCCGCCGCTCAAGTGCTGCGTGAGGCCACGGCCCAGGGCGAGGCCCAACCCATAGCGATCCAGCTTTTCGCCCAGGCCGCCGGCTTCTGTTCCGTGCTCGTACGAGAGCGACGGCCCCAGGGAGGTTTTTTGAAAGAGCCTCCAGTCCACCGAATACCGGGCGTAGTACAAATCCACCGTGTCGGAGAACGAGCCGGCCGTCACCTGCCGTCCGATGGCCAGGGAATGAGCGAAGTTCGCATTCACGCGCTGCCGGAAGGTCAGGTCGCCATAAAACGCATTCACGTCGGAGACGGCGTTCGTGCCGAAAATGTTGGTGTTGGCGGTGCGTTCAATGAAGTAGGCCACGTATCCCACCGTCAACCGCACGCTGGAATACTCGCTCAATTGCGCATTGAGGAACGGTCCGATGGCGGCGTGCTTGCTGTTGTTGAAAGTCTTTTCATCGTAAGTGGTGAACCCGCCGCCGACTTGCAGACCCACCAGCACGAGGGGATTGATCACGACTCCGGCGCTGGCATTGAACAAATCAGAAGCATGGCTTTGGCCGGTGAATTGCGACGCTTCGGCGAGGTAAATGGAATGGTCGTAGCCGGCGCTTAAGACCGCCTTGTTCAGGTCCCAAACCACCTGGATGCCCCCCACATTCTCAAAACGATTCAGGCTGCCCGTGCCGCTGACCGTCGGGTCGTTCGCCACATCCTGCGAATACGAAAAGCGATCGTGGAAATTGATCGCAAAGTCGCGGATGAATACATCGAACGAAAGATCGGAACCCGGCGAGATGAAAAGGTTGTCGAATTCCGTCGTCTTCAGATATTTCGAGTAACCCACGCCGAGTGACAGATTGAGGCTGTTCTTTTCGGTCACCGGCCAAAATAACATGGTGCTGACCTGCGGCCGGAAGATGAGGTCCGTTTGCGGATTGCTGTCCACCAACCGGACGTTGTCAGTCGCTTCCATTCCCATACTCGACTGCAACCGCAGCGAGACCGGCCCCAGCCGGAGATTGAAATGCCCTTCGCGCAACGCCCGCTTTCTCGCCTCGGCGGCGTCCTGACCGGCCATCGACGCGCGGATCGCCTCCTGTCCGGCAGCCGCGTTTGCCAGCAGCAACGCCACAACCGCGGCGACGCCGCGCGCCCGGCACGGCCATTGAGGCCGACGGATGAGAGGATCCTTTTTCACGCGGAAGGTTACAGTCACGGAATGATCAAGGGACAAAACTTGATCCGTTGAGCCTTGGCGGCAACTCCACGGGGCGAGTTCCCGCACAGGGAAAAAATCCGGCAGCCTTCGCGGCGGTCACGAAACGAACGGCTTCTTGGCACGGATGACATGAGACCGTTGAATACGGTATCGGTTGCCCGCCGCGGGTCAAGCGCGTAATCCGTGGGAATTCAAGCCGGTGAGTTGAGTCGCTGTCCGAACTCCGATCTTCCAACGCCGGTCTCCGCGTCGAGGTTGAAAGGAATTTGTTTAACAACGTTCGCCAGTCTGGCATGCTCGCCGGCTGGACCGACACCATGAACCCGACGCTCAATTCCCTTGAGGCCGCACGCACAGCCAGGCGGCGGCGACTCGTAATCCTCTCTCTGATCGTCCTTGTCATCCTCGTCGCCGGCTTTTTCGGCGCGCCGCCGGCTTACCACAGTTTCACCGGCTGGCGATCAAAGCGGCTCGCGGCACAAGCGGAAAGATTGACCAGCCAAAACCAGTTGCCGCAAGCCGTCCAGAAAGCGCAGGCCGCCTTCCTGCTGAATCGCAGCGAGCCGGCCGCCCTTCACGCCATGGCCCGCGCCTTGACCGCCGCCACCAACGCCGCCGCGCTCCCGTTCTGGCAACAACTCAGTCTCACCGGACAGGCCACCGACGACGATCGCCGCGCCTTCGTCGAACTGGCGATGCGCACCGGCGCGCTGGGCTTGGCCGCCGATGAACTGCGCAAGCTGCTGGCGAGCGGCCCCAACCAGCCCGTGAATCTCTGGCTCGCCTCCCAACTCTACGCCGCTCTGGGCGACTATGCGCAAACGGTCAATTACGCCACCCGCGCGCGCCTGCATGATCCCAGTAACAAGCAATATCAACTCTTCCTGGCGAGCCTGTGGTTTGGTTCGTCCGAGCCGGAACAGCGGGAGGAGGCGCGAAAAAACGTCTGGTCGCTCGCCCGGGAGGAAAGCCGGATCGGTTTGGACGCGCTTAGTTTTCTGACGCGCCGGCAGGACCTGACCGCGGAGCAGCGACGCGAGTTGATCGCCCTCTTGAAACAGAATCCCCTCAGCGGCACCACCCAGCAGCTTCTGGCGCTCGACCAGCGCCTGCATTTGGAACCGGATCAACGCGCCGGGATTCTGGACCAGGCCCTGACTCAATACAAAGGCGCCGACCCCGCCACGCTGGCCCAGTTTGCCGTGTGGCTCAATCAACACGAGCAATTCCAACGCACCCTCCTCGCTTTGCCCCTGGAAGCCGCGCTCAAACGCAAAGAACTCTTTATCCCGCACCTCGATGCGCTCGCGGCGCTGGGCCGGTGGGAGGAGCTGGATAAAATCCTGGACACGAAACAAACCCCGTTGGAGCCGGTTTTTTTCGAGGGCTTCCGGGCGCGTTGCGCGATGCAATTGGGCAAAAGCACCTCGGCCGCGCTCCACTGGAACCGCGCCCTGTGGTATGCGGAACGCAACCCGGAGCAACTCACCTGGCTGGCGCTCTACGCCGACAAATGCGGCGCGGCCGCGCCCGCCAAAAAAGCCTGCCGCTCCTGGATCGCCTGCGCCGCGGATGTCCGTCCGGCGTATCAAACTTTGCAACAGTTCACCGCGAAATCGGGAACGACCGAAGAGTTGCGCGATCTGTTGGGCGAAATGCTCAAGCGCTGGCCAGCCGACCCTGCTCTCCGCAATGACCATGCCTACCTGAACCTGCTTCTGGCAAAAGACCTTTCCGCCGCGCGCCTGACCGCGGAAGAACTCGTGCAGCAGTTCCCCGAAATCCTGCCCTACCGCACGACGCTGGCGCTGGCGTGTTATCGGTTGAAAGATTATCCCGCCGCGTTGCGGGTGTATGAAGGCCGGCATTACGATTGGGGACAAGCCTTGCCCGGCAATCGCGCCGTTTACGCCGCGGTGCTGGCGGCGAACGGCAAGCTCGACGAAGCGCGCCACCAGGCGCGCAACCTCCCGCGCCTCCAATTGCGCGACGAAGAATTTGAACTGATCCGTTCCGGTTTCTAAGCAAGGCTCCCCCTGTCTTCTGATTTCTGACTTTCAGCTTTCAGCTTTTCCGTTTCAGCCTTCCGACTGATCGCCTGCTTCGCTTTCGACGTTGGAAGTTCGGAGTTGAATGTTGAATGTTGATGGGACAGTTGAGAGTTGAAACTTGATGGTTGAGAGACTTCCAGAAACAACTGAAAAACTGACACCCTGAAAAGATGAAATCCGTCCTCCGACTGCTGTCCTCCGACCTCCGGCCTCCGACCTCCGGCCTCTGGCCTCTGAGATAGTTGAGAGTTGAGTGTTCGAAGTTGTTTGACAAAAGTCTTCCCTGGCCCTCTACTCCCGCACAGAAATTATGACCAAGGCTCAGTTTTGGATTCTCAACGTCGCCAGTCTCGTGTTGGCCGCCGTGCTCTTGAGCCATTTCTTCTTCGTGCGGCACAATAACCAGCTCGGTGCATCGCTGAGCCGCGAGCAGGCCTACATCAACAACGCCCGCCAGCTCGAAACCCTTCTCGACCAGTTGGCCAAACGCATCGCCAAAGGTTCGGAAACCGACCCCAAGCTCAAAGACATCCTCGTCAAATACGGCATGACCGTGACCCTGGAAACCGACGGCAAAAAGAAAACCTATCCGTGAACCTTCCACTCACCAACCGCCTGAACCCACCCCCAGCCCCTCCGAGGGGAGCGGCCCAGGATGGTTTGTTCCCCTCTTGGGAGGGGGCAGGGGTGGGTGCATGTTCGTGACCCGATTATTCAAACCATGAACCCGCCAAACACCACCGTGAATACCTACTCGCCGTTCTGGGCGCTCTGCGTTCTGTTCGTCACACTGCTCTTTTTGCAAACCACCTACCTCATTGACGACTTCAAGCAAAAGTCGCAAATCCAGGCCGCCCGCGCCCAGTTCAAACCCACGCTGACCCAGGCCCAGAACATCAGCCAGACCACCGAAGCCGTTGGCCGCGAACTCGTCGCCCTTGCCCCGAACAGCCCCGAGGCCGCCAAAATAATTTCCGAATTCAAAATCCAACTCAACAAACCGGCGCAGCCGGCGAAGTAAAATCCTGAAATCTGAAAAGCTGAAAGCTGAAATGATCTCCACTCTCTGCTTTCTGCTTCTTTCCTTGCCCATCCTGCACCCTCGCGCACGTTGACACTCTTGACGCCCGGCGTTACTCTGTCCCGGTGATTTTGAGTTTTGCCTGCGAGGAAACCGAGCGGGTGTTCCGGGCGGAGTTGTCCCGCCGCTTCCCGCCGACGATTCAGCGCGGCGCAAGACGCAAACTGCTGGCGTTGCACGCGGCGACGGAATTGCGGCACATGGCCGTGCCGCCGGGCAACCGCTTGGAAGCATTGAAAGGCAGCCGGAAGGGGCAACACAGCATCCGCGTCAACGACCAATGGCGCCTCTGCTTCCGCTGGCGCGAGGGCAACGCTTACGACGTAGAGATTGTGGACTACCACTGATTATGAAGACCAAACTGTTGAGCAACATCACGCCCGGCGAAATTCTGGACGAAGAATTCCTCAAGCCAATGGGCATCACCCCATCCCGGCTGGCCAAAGACCTCTGCGTGCCCCCGCGCCGCATCAACGAAATCCTCAACGGTCTGCGCGCGATCACCGCCGACACGGCCTTGCGGCTCGGACGCTACTTCGCCATGTCGCCGGAATTCTGGCTCAACCTGCAATCGCACTATGACCTGGAACAGGAGCAGGAGCGGTTGGCCAAGCGCCTCAACAGAGAAGTGAAGGTGCTCGTAACCGCGTGAATGGGTACTTTTGTAAAGTGCTGAAAGCTGAAATGACTTCCCTTGCGCCGCTCCCCTCCTGGGAGGGGTTCGGGGTGGGTGGGTGCAGGATTTGGTTGAGGGTTGATAGTTGAGTGACTTCGGCCACGGACTACGGGCGGCGTGGAGATTGGAGATTGAAGATCGAAGCTGGGCAATGGACCGCTGAGTTGGTTGAGGATTGAGCGTGTGACTACGGACCACGGACCGCCCCCGACAAATTATTTCTTGAAAATTTCTGCAATACTATTGGTGTCAATACGCACTGCTTCTGACTTGCCAAAATAGATCAACAACCGGTAATCCTTCGGCGCGCCCACATCGCGGGAATCTTTGAAGGTGTATTGTGCGCCATTGTTGAGTCGGACAGCAAAAGGCCTGAACGGACGCCGCTCCACCAATTCTTTGATTTCCGCAACTTTCATGGTCAAAAGGTAACGTCGGGCGTGGAATCCGGCAAGCGCAAGATTGACAGTGCAGTAAAATCTGAAAGTTGAAATCTGAAATCGGAAATGATTTCTGTTGCGGCGCTCCCCTCCTGGGAGAGGTAGGGGGTGGGTGCAGGATTTGGTTGAGGGTTGAGTGACTACGGACTACGGACCACCACGATCATTGAATTAAGGAACTCGGTTTGTTTCGACAGGACTGATTCTTTGCCAACTCCGTAGGAGCGGCATCTTTGTAGCAACGTTCCGACGCAGAGCCAAAGCCCCGTAGGGGCGGCATGGTCGTGTCGATATCGCTCCTACGGAGCTTTGGGTTTAATGGGCTGCGAACTATAAAGATGTCGCCCCTACGGGGCTGGGCTGGCGAGGTGGTCGTTCTCCCTTTTCCGCAAACCCACCTCCAATCCGGCAAACGCCGGCCCGCGCTCGTCGTGGCGGATCTGTCGGGCGACGACTTGGTGCTCTGTCAGATTCCCACAAAAGCCCGCTCTGATGGTTACTCCGTTCCACTCATCCTCACTGACTTCCAACGCGGTCGTCTTGCCGTGGACAGTTTCATCCGCTCCAATCGCCTGTTCACCGTCGAGCAATCCGTGATTCTCTACGCCGCCGGAAAAATCAAAGACGTGAAATTGCTAGAAGTGAAGGCGAAGATTCGCCAACTCTTCGCGTGAAGTGGAGCCGGGGCGTCGCGGATTTCTGCGTTTCAGCTTTTCAACATTTCGCTTCGGCTGTTCGAGGTTGAGCGTCGAATGTTTCTACTGATGTCTGTTTTCCACTTTCTGCTTTCTGCTTTTCCGTCGTTCCGACCTCCGTTCTCCGCCATCCGACTACCGACTACTGACCACACACTACGGACTTCTGCCTACCGACTACTGACCACGGACTACTGACTGCCGACTTCCTTGGCCCGTGAAGTCTTCCTTGGCCTACTTCATCGGGCGGCGTTTCAGTTATCCACTTTGACGATTTGCTGTGAACGCGCTGCCGACACCCACGGCTGCAGCCCTTTCCATAAACCTCGTAGCAGCGGAGGTCAGTCCGCTCCATCACAATTCCGTGGAAGTCAGAGCCGACTCACGCCGGCTGCTACGGTCAGCGCCGGTTGTCCGATTGTTAATAAGTAAGTTTTGACATTTGCCGACAGCGCGGTTCCTGTCGCCCATGGAAATCAGTCCAGAACTTGGAAACTCCGTATAATGAAACCACGCTCTACTCCGAGATATACTTCCAAAGCTGGTCTGAAAAGACTTCTCACAATCTTTCTGGCGGTCGTTGTTTGTACGAAACTGACCGCCACGAGTTTTACTTGGGATGGTGGGGCGGGTGACGGAATTTGGCAGGATGGAGCTTCTCAAGTCAACTGGGTCGGTGACGTCTATAATCCTGGAAATACTTTGCGGAATGATTATGTCTTCGTGTCGGCGTCGTATGCTGGTACAAGCACGATCACACTACAGAGTAGCAATCCGAATGTTGGCAATCTGACGATAAACGCCAACTCCCCGAATCTCACAATAACCATAAGCACGTCGGCAGCGCGTTTAGACCTCGACCCTTCAGCCTTGGGCGCCGAAACGTTGACCGTTCTTTCCGGCTCACACAAGATCGCACCAAGCGGCGCCGGGAAAGTCCAGTTACAAGGTCAAGCATCGCAGACTTGGAACATTGCCAACGGCGCTTCGCTAGAAATCGCCGCCGTGGTTGAAGGCAGTGCCGGGACCCGCGGATTTACGAAATCGGGCCTTGGAACGTTAATTTTGAGCGCCGCCAACACTTATAACGGAGGCACGACGCTGAACCAAGGCCATTTGCAGTTGGGGGTCGACAACACTTTGGGTTCAGGCGGGCTTATTTTCGCCGGTGGGATTTTGGACGCCAATAATAAGTCCTTTAGCATCGGCGCTTTGTCGCTCACGGCAAGTTCGACGCTCAATCTCGTGAATGACGGTGGCTTGAACGGGCATTCACTTACGTTCAACTCCGTTTCCGGCCTTGCTACCGGAGTGCTTACAATCAATGGCTGGGCAGGGGTTCCGCAAGTCTCTGGCTCGGACGATCGGATCTTTATCATGGGAATTGCCCCCGACGCAACTTTCCTTAGTCACATCCAATTCCAGATCGGCACCGAACTATTCTTGGGCGTGATGAGTGGCAACGAGCTTGTGGCCGGGGTTACAGCCGTGCCCGAACCGATCAATGTGGCGTTGGCAGTTTTCGGCGTTGTGTTTGCGGGAGTCGGGTTTGCCCGACGCCTCCGCGCGCGCCGATCGGTAGTTGAAAGTTGAAAGTTGAAAGTTGCCCAACTCTTCCGCGACGGAAAAAGCTGCCCGGTGAAGTAAACTGGAGCGAGGAGAACTTCATGGGCCAAGGAAACGCTGAAATCCGATCTCGGGTCTCCGACTACTGACTACTGACCACGAACTACTGACTGCCGACCTCAGAGACAGTTGAGAGTTGAGAGTTGAGAGTTCGGCCACTGCTGTTTTCCACTTTCTGCTTTTTCCTCTCGTGCCACACTTGCTATTCTCCTGCGACGCGGGTAGCTTTCCAAGCATGAGCACAAAGGGCCAGGCGTTATTGCAAGAGTTCAAGAGTCTCCCGCGTTCCGAGCAACTCGATGTTTACGAGGCCATCGCCCGCACCGTCGTCGCAGAGGATTATGGTCCGCTGTCCGACGCTGATTTGACGGCCATCGCGGCTCAGACGTTTGCTTTGCTTGACGAAGAGGAGGCCCGTGCCGAATCGCGGTGAAGTGTGGCTGGTGGATTTGGGCATGGTTCAAAAGACCCGCCCTGCGCTAATCCTCAATCGTCCGTTCAAGGAAACCGATCGCGTCCTGATAACGGTGGTGCCGCACACCACCGCTCTTCGCGGATCGGAATTGGAGGTGCCACTAAGCGTGCCGTTTCTCAAGGCCGGTGCGTTTCTCGTCCTGAATCCGGTGACCGTGCCGGCCGTGAAAGCGGAGCGGTCTCTGGGCCGATTGTCTCCGCAACAGATCGCTCTGGTGGAGGCTGGCATTCGCGACTGGTTGGCCCTCTGACGCTGATCCCTGACTTCCGTCCTCCTTGGCCCGTGAAGTCTTCATTGGCCTACTTCACCGGGCTGCTTTCCACTTTCTGCTTTCTGCTTTTCCGTCGTTCCGACCTCCGACCTCCGCCATCTGACTACCGACTGCCGACCACGGACTACGGACTTCTGCCTACCGACCTCTGGTTTCTGCCCGCCCTTCGAGGTCGGATGTTTCTCCTGACCTCGGCCCGAATCTTGACAACCTTCGCAAGGCGACCCAATCTGTATTCGTATGAAAACAGCATCGACGTTGAACATCTCGCTTGCCGAGGGTCAATTGGCATGGATCAAGAAAAAACAATCGGAGGGTTTTGCCAGTGCCAGCGATGTTGTTCGCGACTTGATTCGAGCCAGGCAGGAGCAGGAGCACGCGGCCTTGCTGGCTGACTTCCGCGACCTGGATACCCAGGGGTCTGCCGGTTCTGAGCCGATCGCTGAAATCAACCGCATCGTCGGCAAGGTGAAAAAAGCACGTCGTGAAGCCCACCGTCGTTCTTGATTCCAGTGTGGTGGTTTCTGGCATCGGTTGGACGGGCGGCGACGCCCGCAATGCACTGCGTTTGCTCGCCCGACGCGCGTTCACTTCCGTTCGATCCGATTGGTTGACAGCGGAATGGGCTGACGCCACCGCGCGCGTGGCGGCCGAGTCCCGCACCTGGACGAATGAGAACTGGTCGGGATGGATTGACTGGCTTAAACGCGCCTCGTCATGGTTGGACGATCCCCCAAGGCGCGCCACGCTGCGCGACCCCAAAGACGATCCGGTGTTGATGCTGGCCGTTTCGTCCCTCGCAAAGTTCCTCGTTACTTACGATCTGGATTTTTTGGCCTTGGGAAAGCCGTTCGGCGTTCAGTGCATTCGCCCGGATGCTTTTGTTGCGGCAATCCTCAAAAACTGATCCGTCGCTGACCTGATTTCAGGTTTTCGTTTCCACGATCAGTTTTTCGGAAGAACTTTCCACCTTCACCGTAATCGTCCAAAGTATAAGATCGCTGACCTCCGGGCGCGCCGATTTTCCATTCGACGTTGAACGTTGAATGTTCGTGCTCGGTCTGACCGCTGACTTCCTTGGCCCGTGACGTTTTCATTGGCCTATACTTCACTGGGCTGAATTCCCCTTTCTGCTTTCTGTTTTTCCGTCGTTCTGACCGAGAAATTTCCAAAAGTTGTGGACGGCGGGGGGTGGAAAAAAGGCATCCTGAGGGGGACAAAAAAACCTGCTGCCATCACACGATGGCGGCACAACCCTCAGGACACCTATGGAACAGAAGAATGTAGTCGGTCTGGAA
>JACQFP010000030.1 GCA_016200005.1 Verrucomicrobiota bacterium
CATCCAAACCTACGAACAGCGCTATCTGCAGCAGCGGCTCAAGGGCGTGCAACGGCAAGCCAAACAACTGGGGCTGACGGTGTTCTCGCTCTCCCTGACCCACGCGCTCCATACTCAAACCCAGGAGGTTCATGGATAGGCGGACTTTCCAGGCGGCAGATCGAGTCACGTCCGCCTCCTTACGGCGGCGCACAACCGTCAGGATTTGTCGTACAGGTTCCAAGACGTCACTTCTCATCAGTAGGGTTTTTCTCGAACGTTTGACATGCTTTCGGCCATGGCCGTGCTAAAGTCACCGCACGATTTATGGCAACCATTGCAATCCTCGGCACGATGGACACTAAAGGCGAAGAACATGCCTTTGTCGCAAATCACATCAAACAACGCGGACATCAGGTGGTGGTCATCGATGTCGGCGCACTCGGCGAACCGATCCTCAAACCGGACATTACGCGGCGCGAAATCGCGGCGGCGGCCGGCGTGGACTTCGACGCGCTCGTGGCGCGGCGTGATCGCGGCGAGACGGTCGCAGCGATGTCGCAAGGCGCGCCGATTGCGTTAGCGCGCCTCGTCGCCGAGAAAAAAATCGACGGCGTTATTTCGCTGGGCGGCGGCGGTGGCACGGCCATCGGCACGGCGGCGATGCGCGCGCTGCCGGTTGGTTTTCCCAAGGTGATGGTCTCCACGCTCGCCAGCGGCGACACCGCGCAATACGTCGGCGTAAAAGATATTGTGATGTTCCCGAGCATTGTGGATGTCGCCGGATTGAACCGCATTTCGCGGTTGGTTTTCGCGCGCGCGGCTGGGGCGATTTGTGGAATGGTGGAGGCTGGAGTTCAATCTTCAGATTGTTTCCGTTCGCCAAAGCGCAAAGTTCCACCCGACAGCCTGAAGGCTGAACTCCAACCTGACGAAGACAAGCCGATCATCGTCGCCAGCATGTTTGGCAACACGACTGACTGCGTGCAGGCCGCGAAGAAAATTCTGGAGGCGGCGGGTTATGAGGTGCTGGTGTTTCACGCCACCGGCACTGGCGGTCGCACGATGGAGTCGCTCATCGAATCGGGGATGGTGGCCGGCGTATTGGACGTGACCACGACTGAATGGGCGGACGAATTGGTCGGCGGCATCCTCAGCGCCGGACCAACGCGACTGGAAGCCGCCGCCCGGCACGGCGTGCCCGCCATTGTTACGCCGGGCTGTCTCGACATGGTGAATTTTGGTCCGCCGGAAACGGTGCCGCCCAAATTCAAGGGCAGAATCTTTTATCAACACAACCCACAGGTGACCTTGATGCGAACGACGCCGGAAGAGTGCGCCCAACTCGGCAAGATCATCGCGGGAAAACTGAACGCTTCCCAAGGGCCGGTCACGGTCCTGATTCCGACCAAAGCCATCAGTGTCATCAGCGCGCCGGGACAAAAGTTTCACGATCCGGTCGCGGACCAGGCCTTGTTTGACGCGCTGAAAACAAATCTGCGGCGTGACATCGAGGTCATCGAAACGGAATGCGCGATCAACGATGCAGTTTTCGCGGAGACGTGCGCCAACACCCTGTTGGGGCTGATGACCCGGAGCAAACAGCCCGCCGCGCGTGGTTCTTGAAGCGGGTTGCTCGCTACCCTTTTTTAAACGGAAAGCTGATGAAGAGGCCGTAAGTCATCTTGTCGCCGGTGTTGCGCCCGGCCCAATTGGCGCTGACGTAAAACTGGTAGCGGCGACCCTCCTTGTCGGTCACTCCGACCCCGCCTTCGAGCATTTCGTTGCGCTCACGGACGCGAGGGGAGTAGTCCACCACGAAGCCATTAACCGTGACATCACGTCCCCAAAGCGATTCCTGGTTGCGATAGCCGAAGTTCATCGTGACGGATTTGATGGTCTGGTACACACCGGCAAAGCCCAGAATCTCTTGCGGCGCACCACGATTGAAGCAACGCCAGGCAAAATCGCCATAGACCCCGGTTCCCCAGGGGCCAACGGCTTTGCTCAACATCAAAGAGGGTTCAATCCCGGAAGCGCCCTTGCCCGGCGCGAAGGGATAGTTTCGATCGTAAGTTCCTTCAAGAATGCCTCCGAGTCGCAACGTAACGGTGGGCGCAGCCGGACACTCCACCTCGCGCTCGTTCACGCAACGGTAACGCGCACCGAAGGTCGTATCCATCAGGCCTTCGGTGGTGTCAGGTTGATGGTTGGGATCAAAAACCCGCGTGGCCGCTGACGTGTAACCCACCGTCAAATCCAACGCCACGTCGCGACTCGCGCCGTACTCCAGATTCATGGTCCCGTCATTGAGTTCGAAATCGTATTGGCCCATGTTTACCCGCGTGTTGCCCTTCCAATAATGGGTGAAGCGCGAATAAACGTACCACGGCGTGACCACAAATTCGCCTGGCTCCGGCAGCCAGATCGCCCTTCCCACCGGTTGCGTGGCGAAGTTGTCGCCTGCGCGGCCTACCAAACTGGCCGCGCAGCAAATAAGAAAGGCCACATAGACCCTGTACTTCATGCCCGTTAAGAATTGCTCACTCTGGATTCGCTCAGTCAGCCGCTGCATTAAGCAAACCTGAGGCGCTTTCGTCAAGAAATCAGTAGTCGAGCCTGGCGACACCTTGACCGCGCAAAACTGAATTCCGATCACGACGCACTTCGCGCATTTTCGAAAGTTCCTACCAAAGCAGGTTGAGGACTGACACTACGCGGACAATTCTCACTCCAGGCTTTTCAACGCCGACTTTTGCACCGGGATTGTTTTGAAGCGGCGAGTGAGGTTGGTCAGCGATTCTTCCACGGCGAGGCGCTCCAGACTCGAAGCGCCCACAAAGCCAACGGCGTCGGTGTGTTCGTTGATGTAGCCCGCGTCTTCCGGTGTCGCAATCGGGCCGCCGTGGGACATGAAAATAATGTCCTTCCGCACTTTGCGGGCGCCGTTGATGATGTTCTGAACCCGTTTGACCGCTTCATCCATCTTGATGGCTGCGCCTTTCACACCGATCGAACCGCCGACCGTCGTTCCGACGTGGGCGATGATGGCGTCCGCGCCCGCCTTCGCCATCGAAGCGGCTTCCTCTGGTGTGCCAACATAGACAATGGTGAAAAGATCCATCTTCCGGGCCAGCGCGACCATTTCAAATTCCTTCTTCACGCTCATGCCAGTTTCTTCAAGGATTTGGCGGAATTGTCCATCCACGATGCAGTGCGTGGGAAAATTGTTCACGCCGCTGAAGCCCATGTCTTTCACTTGCAGCAGCCAGTGCCACATCCGCCGGCGCGGGTCGGTGGCATGGACACCGCAGATGACGGGAATTTCTTCCACGATGGGCAGCACTTCATGTTCGCCGATCTCCATCGCCACGGCGTTGGCGTCGCCGTAGGCCATCAACCCGGCGGTCGAGCCGTGACCCGCCATCCGAAAGCGCCCGGAGTTGTAGATGATGATGAGGTCGGCGCCGCCGCGCTCGATGAATTTCGCCGAGATGCCCGTGCCCGCGCCGGCGGCAATGATCGGCTGACCTTTTTTCAAGGTGACGCGGAGACGTTCGACAACTTCCTTGCGCGTGTAGGGATTTCCTTTTCCAGTCCAGGGGTTGGGCATAGTTCAGTTTCGTTGTTAAGAATTGCGGGGCATTTTGGATTTGGCGGTCTTGAAATGCAACCAGTTAGAACAGGGTGGTCCGTGATGCGTAACGCTTGCTGTGTGGACGAGCATAAAACCGCGGCTTGATCAACCCTGGCTTTGCCCTGACTGCGGGCATCTCCCGCACTCGCCATTTTTCACTTTCACTCCCGCGGAGTTCAGGCTATTAACCGTGTCACTCTACTAGCGAAAAATCGATTTATGCCGCGCATTCTGGTGGTGGACGATGATGATACTTTCCGCGATACCCTCGAGGTCGTCTTGAAGCGCGCCGGTCACGAAGTCCTCACGGCGCGCGACGGCAAGGAAGCCGTCAACGTCTACCGCCAGCAACCCGCCGACCTTGTCCTCACGGACCTGATCATGCCCAACCAGGAAGGCGTCGAAACCATCGTCGAACTGCGACGAGATTATCCCGGTATAAAAATCATCGCCATGTCGGGGGGCGGTCGCGTGGACGCCAAAGAGCATCTGGCCATCGCGGAACAATGCGGGGCCAGACGCACTCTGACCAAACCCTTCACGCTCGACCAAATCCTGACTGCCATCAGGGAAGTGCTGGGAGAAAGTTGAGCAATCGGAGTAAAGCGAAATCGCCCAGCTTGTACGGAGGAGCGGCTTTGATCCTCCGGTCTGAAGCAACTATTTCTTCTTTCCGCTCTGCTTCCCTTCCAATGCTGCTTGCGCCGCGGCCAGCCGCGCGATCGGCACTCGAAACGGCGAGCAACTCACATAGTTCAGACCGATCCGATGACAAAACTTCACGCTGTCGGGGTCGCCGCCGTGTTCACCACAAATGCCGAGCTTGATGTCGGGCCGGGTCTTGCGCCCAAGTTCACACGCCATTTGCATCAACTTGCCCACGCCGCTCTGGTCCACGCTGGCAAATGGATTCTTCTTCACGATTTCCAATTCCTGATACGCGCCCAGGAATGAACCGGAGTCATCGCGGCTCATGCCCAGAGTTGTTTGTGTCAGATCGTTCGTGCCGAAGCTGAAGAATTGCGCGTCCTTGGCGATCTCGTCCGCAATCAACGCCGCGCGCGGAATCTCAATCATCGTGCCTACCAGATAATTGAATTTCGCCTTCTTCTCCTTCGCCACTTCCGCTGCGACGCGATGCACGATCTCCAGTTGCACTTGTAGTTCTTTCGGAAAGCCGACGAGCGGGATCATGATTTCCGGTTTTACCTTGATGCCCTTCTTGCGCACCTCGGCGGCGGCCTCGAACACCGCGCGCGCCTGCATCTCGCTGATTTCAGGATAAACGATGCCCAGCCGGCAGCCGCGATGACCCAGCATCGGGTTGAACTCGTGCAAGTCGTGCACGCGCTTGGAAATCTTGTCCACGTTCAAACCCAGTTTCTGCGCCAAAAGATTCTGCGCCCCGTGATCGTGCGGAAGAAACTCGTGCAGCGGCGGATCGAGAAAGCGGATCGTCGCCGGCAATCCATTCAATGCTTCGAACATCCCGATGAAATCCTCCCGCTGATACGGCAGCAACTTGGCCAGCGCGGCTTTGCGGTCATCGGTCTTCTCGGACAGGATCATCTCGCGCATGGCGTCAATGCGGTCGCCTTCAAAGAACATGTGTTCGGTGCGGCACAGGCCGATGCCCGACGCGCCAAACGACACGGCGTTGGCCGTCTGCTCCGGCGTGTCGGCGTTGGTGCGAACGGACAGTCGTGTGACCTTGCTACACCACTTCATCAACTGCGCGTAGTTCTGATAGGTCTGGCTTTCGCCGGGTTTGAGCGACTTTTCCAACAGCACCTGGATGATTTCTGACGCGGCGGTCTTGACCTGCCCCGCATAAACTTCACCCGCCGTGCCGTCGATGGAAAGATCATCGCCTTCGTTGAACGTCTGCCCGCCGGCTTCCATCGTCTTGGCGTTGTAATCCACATGCACGGCGCTCGCGCCGCAGACGCAGACTTTGCCCATTTGCCGCGCGACCAGCGCCGCGTGCGAACTGACCCCGCCGCGCGCCGTGAGAATGCCCTCCGCCGCAATCATCCCGCGCAAATCTTCCGGTGAAGTCTCCACGCGCACCAACAAGACCTTTTGGCCCGCGTGCGCTGCTTCCACCGCGCGCTCGGCGTTGAAATAAATCTTTCCCGACGCCGCGCCCGGCCCGGCGGGCAACCCGCGCGCAATCACCTTCGCTGACTTGATGGCAGCGCGGTCGAACACCGGCGCGAGCACTTGGTCCAATTGCTCGGCGGGAACGCGCGTGATGGCCGTCCGCCAGTCGATGAGTTTTTCCTTCACCATTTCAACCGCGATCCGCACCGCGGCCAGGCCGGTGCGCTTGCCATTGCGGGTCTGAAGCATGAACAATTCACCATTCTCAATCGTGAACTCGAAATCCTGCATGTCCTTGAAATGCGACTCCAAGGTTTTGCGCACCCGTTCCAGTTCCGCGTGCGCGTGCGGCATCTGGTCTTTGAGTTTCGCCACCGGTTCCGGCGTGCGCACGCCGGCCACCACGTCTTCGCCCTGCGCGTTCATCAAGAATTCGCCGTAGAAAACTTTTTCGCCCGACGCCGGATCGCGCGTAAACGCCACGCCCGATCCGGATTGCTCGCCGGTGTTGCCGAAGACCATCGCCTGCACGTTGACCGCCGTGCCCCATTCCGACGGGATGTTGTACTTGCGACGATAAACAATCGCACGGTCGTTCATCCACGAGCCGAACACCGCGCCCGCCGCGCCCATGAGTTGTTGCCAGGGATCGGTCGGGAATTCCTTGCCCGTGCGCTCCTTGACCAGCGCCTTGAAACGCTTGACCAACTCCTTCAAACCGTCGGCATTGATGCGTGTGTCCTCGACGTGCTTCTTGCCGGGGAACAATTCTTCCTTGAGCTTTTCGATGACCATTTCAAACGGATCGTGGTCTTCACTCGGACGCTTCTGCACACCCATCACTACGTCGCCATACATCTGGATGAACCGGCGATAACAATCCCACGCGAAACGCGGGTTGCCGCTGGCGCGTTCCAACGCCAGCACCGTTTGATCGTTCAACCCCAGATTCAAAATCGTGTCCATCATGCCGGGCATGGAATCGCGCGCGCCGGAGCGGACGGCGACGAGCAACGGCCGTTCGAGATCGCCGAATTTCTTGTTCAGAATGCGTTCCATGTTGGCGATGCCGGCTTCCATTTGCGGAACGAGCGCCTTCGGATAAGTGCGCTTGTTGGCGTAATAGTAAGTGCAGACCTCGGTCGTGATCGTGAAGCCGGGCGGTACGGGCAGACCGATGCGCGTCATCTCGGCCAGATTCGCGCCCTTGCCGCCGAGCAGCGGTTTCATCGAGCCATTGCCGTCGGCCATTTTATTTCCGAAAAGGTAAACGTATTTCTTCGCTTTGGGTGTTTTGGCCATAAATAATCAGTGCAATCGAGTTAACCCGAAAACTTTCGGGGTTGGGAATTTCCGCGAAAATCGAGGCGCGAGACTAACAAAGGTCAAACGCGTGTCAACGGCTGAGTGCGAAACAAACCGTGATCGGCTTTCGACGGCGAAGCTCCGGACACGAGTTTCAAGAATCCACGCGAATTGTTCCAGTCAAGAACAAGCGCAAAAGCTACGAGGAACTTTTTCGTTCCACTGGTCCGCTGGAAAGGAAAGCGCAGACGAACCCAATCCGCTTCGCCGCCTCACTTGCCTGCCAACGACTTGCCTTGGCGACGGATGATGCCTGCGAGTGCGCGCAACGAATCGTTCACCGCCTCGGCATTGGGGAATACTTTTGCCACGTCCGCTTCGAGCACAACCACATTCGCGCCTTCGGCATAACGCCGGGCATACTTGCCGCGAATGCCGCCGGAAAAATCATATTGGCCCCGCATTTCCCGCTCGGTTGCCTTGTTATTTGCCTTCTTCATAGCTCTTTCGTTCTCGCCGGCTCGCTCGCCGGGCGCTGATGATGCGGATATTATCACCCCGTTCCGTATGCACGACAACTAGCAATTTCCGCTGGTGCGAATGTCCCAGCAGAATAAAACGGTCTTCCGCTTGCGAGTGTGTCGGATCGGGAATGGTCAGCGAAAGCGGGTCGCCGAACACGGTGCTCGCTTCTTCAAAGCTGACGTCGTGCTTTGCCAGATTGCCCTTGGCCTTGTTTGCGTCCCATTCAAACCTCAGCGGCATGACCTCAGTCTGGACGGGTTCCTTTCTCAAAGCCAAGCTGGAATTGTTCCAACAACTTCAATCCTCCTCTACCGCGCGGCGAGTCGCTTGTGTGACGAGGTCGCGTTCTCATGCGGCGATCAATTCTCCCTGCTTTCTAGACTTTCATATCTTCATATCAGGATACATTGATTTTTTACTTGCAACCAATGAATACAGGCTTACTGTCATGCCCGTGAGTCAAGACTTGGGCCAGCAAACCAACCGTGCCGCGCAACTGGAACGCCTGTTGCGCGAACGCATCGTCATCCTCGACGGCGCGATGGGCACGACCATCCGCGATTATGGCTTGACCGAAAACGACGTTCGCGGGGCGCGCTTTGCGGATGCCAGGAAGGACCTCAAGAACAACGGTGATCTCTTCTCGCTCACGCGACCGGATGTGATTGGCGACATTCACCGGCGATTTCTCGAAGCCGGGGCGGACATCATCGAGACGAACACGTTTTCCGCGACGAGCATCGGCCAGAGCGAATTCTTCGTGGACGACCCGCGTGAACGCGGCGGGCGCAAAGACCCGGCGTTTTATCAGGGAGTGATTGAAAACAAATTCCTCAACGATCTTGCCTGGGAAATCAACGAGCAATCCGCCCGGCTGAGCCGCGACTGGGCCGACCGCATCGCGAACCAGACCGGCCGGCCGCGCTTCGTCGCCGGCGCAATCGGGCCGCTGACGGTTGCGTTGTCCAATTCGCCCGACAGCGACGATGCAGGTTTTCGCGTCTGCACGTTTGATCAGGTCAAGGCGGCTTACGCAAACCAGGTTCGCGCGCTCATATCCGGCGGCGCGGACCTCTTGCTCGTCGAAACGATTTTTGATGCGCTCAACGCCAAGGCCGCGCTCGTGGCGATTCAGGAAGTCTTCGAACGGGACGGCAAGGTTTTGCCGATCGTGATTTCCGCCGCCGTCGGGCGCGGTGGCGAGACGATCATCTCCGCGCAAACCGTCGAGGCGTTCTGGAACGCGGTGAGGCACGTAAACCCGATGGCGGTCGGCTTGAACTGTTCACTTGGCCCGGATTTGATCAGGCCGCACCTGGCGGAACTGGCGGAGAAGTCGAACGTCGCCATCTCCTGCTACCCGAACGCGGGGTTGCCAAATCCGCTCTCGCCGACGGGTTTTGATCTGAAGCCCGAAGACATGGCGAAATATCTCGGTGAATTTGCGCAAAGCGGTTTGCTGAACATCGCCGGCGGTTGCTGCGGCAACACGCCGGAACACATTGCGGCCATCGCGAAGGCGCTTGAAGGCAGGCATCCAAGGGAGTTTGCGGGAGCGCAGCCGCCCGCGGCTGCCGCTGACCGCGCCCTCGCGGTCAGCATCGAGCGGGTGGAACCGTCCCATACGTCCGAGGTTTTCGACGAGGGCATCGAAAACAGCGAGCGAGGGCGGGCGCGCTCCCCGGATGTTTCCCGCGAGGCGCGGGAAGCTGCGCCCGAGGCGGGCGCGCTCCAGGTAACAATTCCGCCCCTCCCTCTCCGCCTCTCTGGTTCACAGCCGTTCACGCAACAGGTTGGTCAGTTCATTGTGATCGGCGAACGCACCAACGTCGCCGGCTCGCCGAAGTTTGCCAAGCTCATCAAGGAAAATAAATTCGAGGAGGCCGTCGCCATCGCGCGACAGCAGGTAGAGAACGGCGCGAACATCATCGATGTGTGCATGGACGAGGCGATGATTGACGGCGTCGCGGCGATGACGCGCTTTCTGCTGCTGCTGGCGAGCGAGCCTGAAGTCGCCAAGTCTCCCATCATGGTGGACTCGTCGAAATGGGAAGTGCTTGAGGCCGGCCTGAAATGCCTTCAAGGCAAGGGCATTGTGAATTCCATTTCGCTCAAGGAAGGCGAAGCGAAATTTACTGAACAGGCGCACAAGGTCTTGCAATACGGCGCTGCGGTGGTGGTGATGGCGTTCGACGAACGCGGCCAGGCCGATACGTTGGAGCGCAAGATTTCGATCTGCAAACGTTGCTACGATTTGCTGACGCAGGAAATTGGTTTTCCACCCGAAGACATCATTTTCGATCCTAACGTGCTGACCGTCGGCACGGGCATCGAGGAACACGCGAACTACGCCGTCGATTTCATCCGCGCGACGAAATGGATCAAGGAGAACCTGCCGCACGCCAAGGTCAGCGGCGGCATCAGCAACGTGAGCTTCAGCTTCCGCGGCAATAACACTGTGCGCGAAGCGATGCACAGCGCGTTCTTGTATCACGCGATTCGCGCCGGACTCGACATGGGCATCGTCAACGCCGGGATGCTGGAAGTTTATGAAGAGATTGGGCCGGAGTTGAAGGAGCTGGTCGAAGACGTATTGCTGAACCGCCGTCCTGACGCGACGGAGCGTTTGGTGGCGTTCGGCGAAAAGCTCAAAGCCGTCAGCGCCGGAACAACGAATGCCGATAAAAAGGTCGAGGAAGAATGGCGCAAGGGCACGGTCGAGGAACGAATCTCCCACGCGCTGGTGAAGGGCATCGACGCTTTCATTGAAGCCGACACCGAGGAAGCGCGCGCGAAATACAGCAAGCCGCTCTCGGTCATTGAGGGACCGTTGATGGCCGGCATGAGCGTCGTCGGCGATTTGTTTGGCGCATTCAAGATGTTTTTGCCACAGGTTGTGAAATCCGCGCGCGTGATGAAAAAAGCGGTGGCGTACCTCACGCCGTTCATGGAGGCCGAGAAAGCTGCGATGGCGGCACGTGGCGAGGCTGTAAAGGCGCAAGGCCGCATCGTCATGGCCACGGTTAGGGGTGACGTACATGACATCGGGAAAAACATTGTCGGCGTCGTGCTCGGTTGTAACAACTACGAAGTCATCGACCTCGGGGTCATGGTGCCGTGCGAGAAAATTCTCCAGACGGCGAGGGAGAAAAATGTGGACCTGATCGGTCTGAGCGGACTCATCACACCGTCGCTCGATGAGATGGTCCACGTGGCTAGGGAAATGGACCGGCAAGGGTTTACTGTTCCGCTGCTGATCGGCGGGGCGACCACGAGCAAGGCCCACACCTCGGTGAAAATCGCCCCTGCTTACGGCGAGGCCGTGGTTCACGTGCTGGATGCTTCGCGCGCCGTCGGCGTGGTAGGCAAATTGATCAATCCGCAACTCAAACCGGCATTTGTTCAAACCCTTCGCACGGATTACGAGAAACTCCGCCAACAACACGCTGGCCAGCGGACCAAATTGATTTCCATCGAAGAAGCCCGCCAACGCGCGCCCAAACTGGATTACAGCGACCTGCCCAAACCGGAGTTCATCGGCGTGCGCGCGCTCTCGACAGACGACGCCTCACGCCTCACGCCTCACGCCTCACGTATCGCCCTCTCCGACCTCGTCCCGTTCATCGATTGGTCGCCGTTCTTTCACACTTGGGAATTGCGCGGACGTTACCCGGCGATACTGAGCCACGAAAAACACGGCGAAGAAGCGCGCAAACTTTTTGCCGACGCGCAAAAGCTGCTCGACGCAATCGTGAGCAACAAGTCGCTGACCGCCCGGGCAGTTTATGGCTTTTTCCCAGCGAATTCCGTCGGCGATGACGTGGAGCTTTACACCGATGAATCTCGGACCAAGGTGCTGACAACGTTTCATTTCTTGCGCCAGCAAATTGAAAAACCCGACGGCCAGCCAAACTATTGTCTGGCGGATTTTGTTGCGCCGAAAGTCTCTCAACCTTCAACTCTCAAGTCTCAACTCGCCGACCATCTCGGCGCCTTCGCCGTTACGAGCGGGCACGGATTGAAGGAGCTCGTGGAGAAATTCAAAGCCGACCACGATGATTACAATGTCATCATGGCTGAAGCACTGGCCGACCGTCTGGCTGAGGCGTTCGCGGAGTACTTGCACAAACGCGTTCGCGAAGAATGGGGTTACGGCAAAACCGAGATTCTCACCAGCGAGCAACTGCTTGATGAACAGTACCGCGGCATCCGTCCGGCGGCGGGCTATCCCGCGTGTCCCGACCACACTGAGAAGGGCAGACTTTGGGATTTACTCGATGCGGAGAAGCACACCGGCATCAAGCTGACTGAAAGTTTCGCCATGTGGCCCGGCAGCAGCGTGAGCGGACTTTACTTTGCCCATCCAGAATCGAAATATTTCGCCGTGGGTAAAATTGATCGCGACCAGATGCTCGATTACCATCTGCGTAAAGGGATGACGTTGCTGGAAGTCGAGAAGTGGCTGGGACCGTATTTGAATTACGAGCCGCTCCCAGCGACACTGCAAAGCGGGAAAAGGGCCTGCACGTGCGGCTTGCCACATTGAACCGAAAGGCTTATTGTCCGGTCATGGTTATCGTCCGATTCGACGACAGCGAAACCGAGAATAAGGCGCTCGATTACCTCATCGGCCGATTCTCCTTCAAAACGTGGGACAACGGCGACCTGATGCTCCCCGAAGGAGCTTTGGGCCGGGTGGCTGCGCAAGGCATTTCTTTCCGCGTGAAAGGACGGGCGACCTATGAGCACTACCTACCGACGCTAGGAAATCCTGCTGCCGCGCCGGTTTAATAATGGTCAGCGGATTCCGCGACGATTGCTGACGGACACGGTGATAGAATTGCGGGAGCGGTTCGGCGGGGTTTCCTGCGAAACTCAAATCATTCAGGGAGAGTGGGAGGAGGAAGGCGAGGTTACCGAGACAAACTGGTGCGCGTGTTCATAGCCCGACTTGGCGGATTCAACCTGTGGTTCAACTTTTTTCGTGACACAAGGGCTTGATTTGCTGAGGAGGCCAGTCTCCGAAAGGACAAAACTGCCTGTAGTGAAGACCTAGGAAATGCGTGCGCTGACTTTCAAGCACTTGCGCATTTTACTCCCTCGAATCCGCCAAGTCGGGTTATTCTGCGGTTTCAAAACTTGAACAAGCGCGCGGGATTTTCGTTTGCGCTTAGATAGCGCCCGTCTTCATGCACGCCTTCTAAATTTCCGTTCGCCCACTTCCACAGCCGATACAGCGTGGCGAAAACAAAATCCGGCGCCGCCCCACCCTGACCGCCTACCAGTTCGCCACCGCGCCTCACGTTGTCGATCATCCACGCCGGCAACGAGAGATGATACGGATTCCGCTTCACCTCGCCAACGTGAAATGTGAGCGCCGTGATAAGGTCGGCGACGTCCTGCGTGCTCGACTCGACCATAAGGTTCGGCGTTTGCATCTGGCCCCAGAACTCGGTTTCGACTGCGTAACAAGCAAAGTTTGCGGGCAAACTTTTCAAAGCGTCCATCACCAGAAAATGCGTGCCGATATGAGAGCTGTTCGAGTCGAGTTCGTGCGGGAAGAAAATCACCCGGGGTTGCTGCGCGATCAAAATATCGGCGATGACTTTCACCGATTGCGCCCAATGGGCTGGTTCGTGTTCGCGCGTCTTGATGTTCACTTTTTCCAAACCATTCGTCGTCGTCGTCAGCAGCTTGAAGCCGATGCAGTCGCAGCAATTCTTCAAGTCCTGCAATCGCTCCGCTTGGCGCGTCTTGTTGCTGCCCAGTGTCACGGCCACGTTAATGACATTCCACTTCGCTTCGCGCAACAGGCGCAGCGCCAGTCCGCCGATGATGACCTCGTCATCCGGGTGCGGCGAGAAGATCAAGGCCTTGGGCGCGTCCAGCGGAATTTGCGGTCGCGGCGACGGCGGAAAACTTCCGAGCGGATAACTTTTTCCCTCTTTGGCAAAGCGGGCGTATTCAGAAACGAGATGTTGGTATGGGTTCATTGGGAATTATGGCTGTCTGATGATCGGCAAACTCGCAGCAGCGACCGCTTGCCCGTGACGTTTCTCCTTTTCTTCAGGTAGGTGGAACGCCACGCGACTGGTCAACTCAGGAAATTCAAGTCGCAAGACTTCCTTTGCGCTCTCGATGATAATGTCGCCGCCATGTCCTGAAGTTACACGGCCCAGAATCAGCACGTGTTTGAACTCATAAAAGTCAGCGTAGTGCGCGAGCCCGTAGCCGAGGTAGGTACCGATGGTCTGGTAAATCTTTCGGGCGCGGCCATCGCCTTGCTGCATGAGGCTTTGAACGTGTTTCAGTTGTTCCGGCAAAGGCATCGCCGCATCGACTTCAATTCCGGCCGCGGGGATCAGCCGCCCGACCGCCTGCTGGGAAAAATATTGCACGCCGCAACCGCGGTCGCCGGACCATTCGTCCACCGGCGCGGTCGGGCCGTAGTCGATTGGCGCGAACGCCAGTTCGTTAAGCCTCGAGGTGATGTTGCCGTCGGGCGTGACGTAGCCCGCGGCCTGACTCGAACCCATCGCGATGCCCAGCACCGCATTTTGTCCGATCGCCATCGAGCCGGCCAGCGCGGTGACTTCGCCATCATTGACGACTTCGAACGGGATGCCGCCCCACGCCTTTTGCAGTTCCAGGAAAATGTCCGTGATGCGGGGATTGAAAAGTTCCCTCGGCACGCCGCGAAAGAGTGAAGCGACTTTCACCCGGTTGTTGACCAGGATCCCGGCGGAACTTCCGCCGATCGAATCGACGCGCGGCAGATGCGCCGCGGCGCGTTTGAGTGAATCCATGATTTGATCGAAATGCCACTGCGGGTCCATCTGCGGTACTGGATTCCAAAGCACCTCCTCGCTGAAGACCGGTTTGCCTTCGATGATGGCGGCGACTTTGCGGTCGCTGGCGCCGAGGTCGAAGCCGATGCGGCACCCGTCCCAGTGGCCACCCAGCGGGATGGTGTTGGCTCGCGCGGGCGGGATGTCCGCAGCATTGCTTGTAACGACTTCTAGCGGCCGTCCGTAAACTTTTTCTCCCAGCAAATTCGAATCGAATCTGCCCGTCGAGGTTTCGAAAAAATGTTTTTGCAACTGGTCGCCCAGCGATTTTGGCCCGGCCAAGTAAATCCGGAAACCGCCGCGCGACCAGAGCAGAAATTTCACCAGACGTTCTAGGTAAAAACAATTGCCAACGGCTTGTGGATGATTTTCGGGAAAAATCTCCGTCACAAAATGGCCGGTTGAACCGTCGGCTTGTTCCAGGGCGAGTCGAACTGGCACGGGAGTTTTGGAGGCTCGCACCGCTTCTCGAAAGGCACGGTTGGCCAGCACTGCGGGACGGAAAGCCGCATCCAGCACCGGAGTAATTCGCGGAGAAACGAGCTCAAGGCCGTGGTTATGATTCATGCAGCGGGCGTGGTTGTAATTCAGAATGAAACCTGGTTCAAGCGTCCAAATGTTCACCAAAATCCCTACGAACAGCCTTGACCGAGACCCAAAAAATGAATTTCATCACCTCCTCAAAAGTCTTTAATGCAGACGCGTCTGTTTGGTTGCTGTTGATCTTATGAAAATACGATTGGTCGGATTCCTCTATGGCCTGCTCGCGGCAGGAGTTGTCCTGGGTTGCTTGATTAGCTCCCGTGCGGCGGAAGAACGGGCCGGCAAACGCGTCCTGGTCGTGACGGTGACGAAGGGTTTCCGGCACAGTTCCATTCCCACGGCGGAAAAAGTCATTGGCGAGCTGGCCGCCAAGAGCCGCGCGTTCACGGTCGATTACGTCCGGAATGATCAAGACATGGCCGAGAAAATGACGCCCGCGGCATTGAAGAATTACGACGGCTTCATCTTCGCCAACACTACCGGCATTTTGCCGCTGCCGGACAAGCAGGTGTTTTTGGACGCGATCAAAGGCGGGAAGGGGTTCGTGGCCATGCATTCCGGCAGCGATACGTTTCACGGTACGAACGGGATTGATCCCTACACTGAAATGCTCGGTGGCGAGTTCGAGACACACCATGCGCAGGTTGGCGTGGAATGTCTGGTGCAAGACACGAAGCATCCGGCCACGCGCCACTTCGGAGAATCCTTCAAGGTGAAACAGGAAGAAATCTATCTGATCAAAAATTACAGTCCGACCAAAGTTCACGAACTGCTCGTTCTCGACAAACATCCAAACGACAAGACTCCGGGCCATTTCCCCATTTCCTGGTGCAAGGAATACGGGAAGGGCAGAGTTTTCTACACTTCGCTCGGTCATCGGGAGGATATCTGGGACGCCGATCCCGACTTGAAAGGCCGCATCAATCCGGTTGAAGTGAGCGAGGCGTATCAGAAGCAGATCCTCGGCGGCATCAAATGGGCGCTTGGCCTTGAACCCGGCGACGCCACTCCGCAGGCAAAGTGACCTCGTCGTCTCATGCTCAACAAAGACAGATTCGCAAACAACCATTCAACATGAAAAAAACTCTCGCACTCCTTTCACTCGGCGCTTTGCTCGCGTCATCTTCTTTCGTCTTGGCCGCTGACGAAGCCGGTTTCAAACCGCTCTTCAATGGCAAAGATCTCACCGGCTGGAAACTTCGCCGTCCCGACGGCCATCAAAGCTGGAGCGTTCTGTCGGGCGGCGTGCTCAAGAACACCGTCAATAAGGGCGAACACGGCACCGATCTGGTTACCGAAGAAAAATTCCGGGACTTTACCGTCCGTTACGAATTCATGGTGCCGGATGGCTCGAACAGCGGCTTCTACCTGCGCGGTCGTCACGAAATTCAAATCCTTGGCGATTACAAGACCGGCAAGACGGCACTGGGCGGTAATGGCGCCATCTATAATTTCAAAGCACCGGATAAGTTCGCGTCCAAGCCTGGTGGTGAGTGGCAGACGGTCGAAGCTACGATAATCGGCGACAAGATCACCGTCACTCTCAACGGCGTCAAAATCCACGACAACGTCGAGTGCCGCAAGCCCACCGGCAGCCAGATTGACGACAAGGTCGATGAGCCCGGACCGATTTTCCTGCAAGGCGACCACGGCACGGTCAGTTTCCGCAACCTCAGGATCAAGATTTTGAAATAATCAAAGCTGGCGGACGGGCACGCCGTCCGTAGAATGAAACCCGAATGAAGAAGCAAGACAGCCTCACCGAACAAAACCGGCGCGATTTCATCAAGGGCAGTTCGCTCGCCACACTGATGATGTTGATGGGCGGGGTTCCCCTCCGCGCGGAAGACAAACCCAAGACCGAAGAGGGGACGACTTACAAGACGACTGGCGCGCCATTGAACTGCGCCATGATCGGCTGTGGTGTTTGGGGCCGCGAACTGTTGAAGGAACTGTCCCGGCTGCCCAATGCGCCAGTCGTGGCCATTTGCGACAGCTACGAACCGTTCCTGCGCCGTTCAAAGGAGTCAGCGCCGAAAGCCGAGACGTTCGCCGATTACCACAAACTCTTGGAGAAAAAGGAAGTGCAGGGAGTTTTCGTGGCCACTCCGTCGCATCTTCACAAGGACATCGTCATTGATGCATTACAGGCCGGCAAGCATGTCTATTGTGAAGCGCCGCTGGCCACCACGGTTGAGGATGCCCGCGCCATTGCGCAAGCCGCTCAAGCCGCCGGCAAATTGCATTTTCAAGTCGGCCAGCAACTGCGCTCGGACCCGCAGCGTCATTTTCTCCTCCAATTTGTCCGCACTGGCGCGATGGGCAAGACCGCCATGGCCCGCGCCCAATGGCACAAGAAACAAAGCTGGCGGCGCACGTCATCCAATTCAGAACAGGAAAAATTGATGAACTGGCGTCTGAGCCGGGCAACTTCGCCCGGATTGATCGGCGAGATCGGACTTCATCAATTGGACATGGCGTCCTGGTTCATCAACGCGCACCCGGTGTCGACCACCGGCTTCGGCGGCCTCATCAAGTGGAACGACGGACGCGATGTGCCGGACACCGTTCAAGTGGTCGTCGAGTATCCCGGCGACGTGCGGCTGACCTACGACTGCACGCTGGCGAATTCCTTCGATGCCGAGTACGAGATGTATTACGGCACGGACGCCGCGCTGATGATTCGCGACAGCAAGGCGTGGATGTTTAAGGAAGTGGATTCACCGCTGCTCGGCTGGGAGGTTTATGCGCGGAAGGACACGTTCTACAAAGAGAATGGCATTGCGCTCGTCGCCAACGCCACCAAACTCAAGGACCTGGGCAAGAAAGCGACCGAAGATGCCGGCCCGGCTGAGGAGACTCCATTGCATTTTGCGCTGGAAGCTTTCATCAGCAGCAGCACCGCCATCAGCACTGCCGTGGAGGATTTTGCCTCCACGTATGATGTGTCCGACAAGAAGGCCTTGGCCGAATACCTGGCTGGGATCAAGAAGACACTTATGCTGGATAAACCGTGGGCCGGCTACAAAGAAGGTCTCGAAGCCACCGTCACCGCCCTCAAAGCCAACGAAGCCATCCTCAAAGGGCAGAAGGTGACATTTCAGAAAGAGTGGTTTGAACTCGGTTGACGTGCCGCCAACTCCACAAAACAATTTTTATGAAAACGAATTACTTACGGTTCACACGCAACTTCACCGCCGCCTTGTTGATGTTGGCCGCTGCCGTTCAGGCTGCGGACAACTGGACGCGTTACGACGCCCAACCCACCGGCAGCAAGGTGAAAATCGAAGGCACCTCCACCATTCACGATTGGACGATGGATGGGCAGATCATCGGCGGTTACGTGGAACTCGATCCTGCCTTCGACGCGTCGCCCAAGCCGGGTAAAGTCGGCGCCCGCGCGCAAGTGATGATTCCCGTGCGCTCGCTCAAGAGCGGCAAGGCGTCCATGGACTCAGTCATGCAACAGGCCATGAAGCAGGACGTCCATCCCAAGATCGAATATCGCCTCACGGAAATGTCGCTCAAGGAAGCGCCCAAGTCGCCGGATGGACCGTATCAATTCGACACTAAGGGTGACCTGATCGTTGCTGGTGTCACGAACAAGATTGCGATGTTGGTCACGATGGAGCGCGCCGAGAAAACCAAGTTGAAATTCAGCGGCTCAACTCCGATCAAGATGACCGATTACGGCGTCACGCCCCCGGCTCCCAAGATCGGCCTGGGTTTGATCAAGACCGGGAACGACGTGAAGATCAGCTTTGAATGGATCACTTCACAGCGCGCCGCGACAGCGAAGTAAAATCGTTCGCGGCAGGTAGGGTGTGACCTCCGGGCGCGCCGTTCTGGATCTGGTCTTTGTTGAGAAATAATGCCAGGGTCAGATTTGGCCGCCGTTTCCGCAAGGCTTCAAAGATGAATTGATTTTCCGCGCTGGAAACATATCTTCGCGCTCAACAAAACAAGCTTACATCATCCATGATCGCGCCATCACCCAAAAACGAAAAGAAGCGCCTCAAAATCCTCTGGCAATACGAATTGCTCGACACGATGCCCGAGGAAGCGTTCGACGACCTCACCGCGCTGGCCGCGCACATTTGTGAAGCGCCCATCGCTTTGATCAGCCTTGTGGACGAAAACCGCCAGTGGTTCAAATCCAAGGTCGGCATCAGCGTCAACGAAACCTCGCGCGATGTTTCCTTCTGTGCGCACGCCATCTTGCAGACCGACTTGTTCATCATTCCCGACGCGCTCAAGGACAAACGCTTCGCCGATAATCCGCTGGTGACTTCCGAGCCAAAAATTCGTTTTTATGCCGGTGCGCCCTTGATTACGCCCGACGGTCATGCCCTCGGCACACTTTGTGTGATCGATAAAATCCCTCGCGATTTGAGGCCGCAACAGAAGCAGGCGTTGCGCGTCCTTGCGCGGCACGTGACTACTCAACTCGAACTGCGTCGTCATTCCATGGAACTTGTCCGCGCTGGAGAGGAACGCGCCAAAATCGAACGCGATCTGCAGAAGGTGCGTTCCGATTTGATGAAAGCCCACCGCGAACTCGCAAGGTACGAGGCCCGCCTCAACAAAACGAAACGCCAAACCGCAAGGAAATCGGGCCGATGAGCGATTGCCGCGACGAGTATTCCTCTCCGGGACAGATTAAGAATGGCCTGACCGTGCTGGCGCACAAGCTGGCAGAATTGGCAGAGTAAATTTCGCGTGACCACGATTTAGCGAAAGCGATGCGAGGATGGCCAGGCAGCGAACTGAAACAATGAAAGAATTGCCTGACTTCAACCAACGCGGTGATCTGCCCGAGGGCATCCACGCGGCGACGCTTGAAGCTGTTCTCGCTCGTTTCGGTAAATCCCCGCGCCGCGCGGTCATCGCCCGGCGGCTGGAACGAATTCACGCGCTGGCCCGATCCACGGGGCATCTAGCGCGGTTTATCGTCTTCGGTTCGTTCATCACGGGCAAACCTGAGCCTAACGACGTTGACATTTTTCTGCTGATGGACGATTCATTTGACGTGCGACAAGTTTCAACCGAAGCCCGTCTGGTGTTCGATCACGCCGTCGCGCAGAATCTCCTCGGCGCGAGCGTGTTTTGGATTCGCCGCGCCGCCGCGCTCGGCGGAGAGGAAGTGACTCTCTCCCACTGGCAGATCAAACGCGACGGCGGCAAACGTGGCATCGTGGAGGTAAAAACATGATCAGCAATGACCGGGAATTGGAAGTCACCCAGGCGCGCATCCGCCAGTTGGAGCAACAAGTCGCGCGGATTCGCCAGACGGCAACCGACAGCGAGAACTACCGTCTGTCCGCCGCTGGATTCCTTGCCGAGATAGACCGGATGAACCTGGAAGTGCGCGATTATCTTTGGTCGCTTCCCGTTGAACGCGCCGTCCCTGCGGCGTAGTTTCACTGCGCCGCACGTCTTGAAGTTGGAAAAGTAAAATCGCGCACTAACGACAATCCAAAATGTCTCCGGAAATGGAAATCAAGCCGGCGATTGATTCCAACGCAGCGCAAATACTGACGCTCGACGCATTAAGCTTCGTGACAAATCTCGTCCGCGAGTTTGAACCGACGCGCCAGAAACTTCTCGCCCGCCGCGTCGAACGGCAGACGGAAATTGATAACGGCGCGATGCCGGATTTTCTTGCGGCGACTAAGTCCATTCGCGACGACAAATCCTGGCGTGTCGCTCCGATTCCCGCTGACTTGCAGGATCGCCGCACGGAAATCACCGGGCCGGTGGATCGCAAGATGGTCATCAATGCGCTCAATTCCGGCGCGAAAGTTTTCATGGCCGACTTCGAGGACGCGACTTCGCCGACTTGGAAAAATATTATCGAAGGCCAGGCAAATCTCCGCGACGCGGTGCGCCGCACAATTTCGTTCAGCAATCCCGATGGCAAGCAATACAAGCTCAACGCGCAGACCGCGACGTTGCTCGTTCGTCCGCGCGGCTGGCATTTGCCGGAGAAGCACGTTCTCGTGGATGGCAAGCCGATTTCCGGCAGCCTGTTCGATTTCGGCCTGTATTTCTTTCACAACGCCGCCGAGTTGTTGAAGCGCGGCAGCGGCCCGTATTTTTATCTGCCGAAGATGGAGAGCCATCTCGAAGCGCGGCTTTGGAACGACGTTTTCAATTTCGCACAGGACGCGCTGAAGATTCCGCGCGGCTCGATTCGCGCGACGGTTTTGATCGAGACGATTCTCGCCACGTTCGAGACCGAGGAAATACTTTACGAGCTGCGCGAACATTCGGCGGGGCTGAATTGCGGGCGCTGGGATTACATTTTCAGCTTCATCAAAAAATTCCGCAACCGCCCCGGCTTCACGTTCCCCGACCGCACGCAGGTCACGATGACCTCGCCGTTCATGCGCGCGTATTGCCTGAACGTCATCAAGGTCTGTCATCGTCGCGGCGCGCACGCGATGGGCGGCATGGCGGCGCAGATTCCCATCAAGAGCGATCCGGCGGCGAACGAAGCCGCGCTTGCCCGCGTCCTCGCCGACAAGGAACGCGAAGCCGGCGACGGTCATGATGGCACATGGGTCGCGCATCCCGGCCTCGTGCCCGTCGCGCTGAAGGCGTTCGACAAACACATGCCGACCGCGAATCACATTTCCAAACAGCGCGACGACGTGAACGTGACCGCAAAAGATTTGCTCGCCGTCCCGACCGGCACGATCACCGAAGACGGCTTGCGCGGAAACATTCGTGTGGGCGTGCAATATCTCGAAGCGTGGCTCGGTGGCAATGGCTGCGTGCCGCTTTACAACCTGATGGAAGACGCCGCCACCGCCGAAATTTCCCGGGCGCAAATCTGGCAATGGCTCGCGCACAACGCCGAATTATCCGAGGCAGGCAGGCTGGAAGCCTGCCCCACTAGCCGCAAAATCACCACGCAGCTTTACGACGAGATTTTACCGCAGGAAATGGCGCGTATCGAAAGGGAGGTCGGAAGCGCGCGGTTCAAGGCCGGTAACTACGCCCGCGCCGCGAAGCTGTTCAGCGAAATGTCGAAAGCCAAAGAGTTCGCCGAGTTCTTGACGTTGCCGGCGTATGAGTTGTTAGACTAAGCTGAAGGTTAGCGATTCGAAAAGGACAGCTCCATCCGCGGGTACTTAGCCATCAGACGTTTCCGTATCGGCCTTTAGTCAGCGCGGTGAGGATCGTTACAGTCAACATCACAAAGGTGACGGGAAATACCCCGAATTCAAACAGTACAAACTGTGGCAACTCGAAATTTGGTCCATGATGCAGACTCATCGGTCCACAGAAGCCGTCGTAGCAATAGCAGAACATGACCACCCAAAGCAAAGCAGCCTGCGCACACAAGCCGAGCACAGTGAGCTGGGATGTCCGAGTCGGACAGCGATAACATAAAGTAGCAGTGACAACGCCTATCAACCCGATTGCCAATGCGAAAGCCCAAGAGTATGCGACCGCAAAACGAGTAGGACCCTGCATAAAGTCCTGAACTTCGGCGGGAGAACTGAGCTTGTAACTGACTGCAAAAAAGCGTGGGAGCATGCTTCCAACAATGAGAATGATATAACTCATCGCGACCGCCGATGCGGTTACAAGAATTGCTGAAGTGCGAGCATGCATATCCGTGATTTAACCTATAAGCAAGATGCGAACTTGCAACTTATCAAGTTTCATTGCTCAAAGATTTCCGCTCGAAAGGGTTAGGTTGTCCAGAAGATTACCGCCACGTTTCGCTCCAGCCCGATTTACTCGTGAGCTCTCAGCCGCTTTACGGGTGGCAACGGCCTCAAGGAGAAGACGCGGGTTTCACCGCCAGTGTTTTGAGCATGTCAGCCTCGACTTTGGAAAGTGTCTGGCCGGTTTGTTCGGCGCGGCCCGCGGCCATGCCGGTGGCGTACGCAGTGGCCGCCGACGTGCCGCTGACATAAAACGCCTGTCCGTTGAAGTAAACGATGCTGGAGCCGGGCGCGACGATATCGACGAAGCTGCCTCGGTTGGCGTAGCTGGCGATCTGGCCCTTGCGATCTCCCGCCGTCACGGCGACGACTTCCGGATACGCGGCCGGGTAGGTCGGCGTGGTGACGGGACTGTTGCCAGCGGCGGCAAAGAAGAGCACGCCTTGCTGAGAGGCGCTTTGAATGACGTTGTGCAGAAAGGTGCTGTCGCCGCCGCTGCCGAGGCTGAGGTTGATCGGATTGGCGCCGGCGTTGACGGCCTGATAAATCCCATAGGCGACATCAAACGTGGTCGTCATCACATTTTTTCCGTAAACATCGACGGGAAGAATCTGGACGGAACTGCTGCCGCTGAGCATTCCATCCAGGCTGCGCAGAATGGTTTCGGCCATCGACGTTCCGTGGGTCGGCAGCCCCGAGTTCGATTGCGATTCACCAGCAACGGCGATCGATGGGAGGAGAAAGGCATCGAGTCCGCCACCCAGCGACTGCACCTGCGTATCGATCAGGCCGACGATGAGACGGCCGGTGTCGCCGGGCACCCTCGGCTTTAATTGAATCGGAGGTGAGGAACTGGCCAGCACCTGTTCGGCGGGCGCGGGGCGTTCGATGGGATAGTTGTAATCCACCTGGGCGACGTCCGGATTGTTGGCGAGCGATTCGCGCGCGGCCTGGGCGGCGGCTTCGTTTTCAAACTGGAGACGGTACGCGTGAAGACCGTCGATGCGGCCGATGACTTTGGCACCGAGCAGACGGGCGAGGTCGTCGATGCTCATCTTCGAGCCGGGCTTCATCGCCACGATCAGTTCGTTGGGGATTGGTTTGGCAGAGCCGGACGCGGTAGTCTTGGCGGGGACACGGACGAGTTGCGTGGCTTCCTGCAACGAAGTGCTGAAGACAAACAGCCGCGGGCTGCCGTTGGTCTGGGGTAGCAGCGCAAAATTCAAATTGCCCAGCAGCGAGCGGAGCGCATCGCCTTGCTGGAGATTCTTGAATGTGACTGAAGAGGTATGGGTCGTCCCGGGTTCGACATAAACCTGCCAGCCGGTGGCGGTGGTGATTTTTTGCAACAACTTTTCCAGGTCCCACGATTGGATTTCCGCGTCCACACGGTTTTCTTTTCCCCGCCAAGTGAGGGAATCGGCGGCGTGGACGAGGGGAGCAGTGACGAGTATGAAACCAAGGCAGGCCGCAGTGAAACCCACGCGTTGGAGTTCACGCTTTAGCGTGCTCCGGCAGCCTAAAGGCTGAACTCGAACATCCCGGGAGGCCGCAATTTGGTTTTCGTGGCGTAGGTTCATCGTCAATTGTTCGACAGTCGCGAGGCGCAATGTACTCAAGGTGAAACGCGGACGCGATAGAAACGTTGCGGAGAATTGGGGTTGGTTTCGATCCATTGATAAGTGCCGACGTTGGTGGGCACGATTGTGTCGCGGAGTTGAAACGTGTTCGTGATGTTGTTGGCGCTCAAAACATCGTAAGAGTGACCAGCAATGGCAGGCCAGGAGAGCAGGAATGGCGAGGGTCCAGTGAGCTGAATCGGGAAAGACGAATCGCCGACGACGAGCCGGATGAACTTCGTCTCCGTGCGATATTGTTTTCCGTCGTTGGCGGTGACGAGCGCGTAAAACGGATGCAAGCCGAGATCGAGATTCGTGCCGACTACGGAAAAGTTGGCCGTGGATTGATTCGAAACCGTCGCCAGCAGACCGCCGGTGCTGAACAGTTCCGTCCTGGCAATGTTGGTGGTGTTGGCAGTGACGGTGAATTGCAGCGTCGCTCCGACGGCGATGTTGCTGCCACCGGGAAGACTCATGAACGTGGCAGCAAGCGGCATGTTTTGGACACGGACGGTTTGCGTGATGCGTTTTTGCGTGCGCACATGGCTGCCTTCGTAAACGACGGCGGTGAGTTCGTGATACCCGTCGGCCAGCGGGGTGGTGTTGAGCGGAAAGCTGAGGGAGAGATTCGTCACCCCAGCGGAGATGTAGAAATGATTGCGCGGTTGAAGATCAGAAAGATTCTCGTCGAGTGTTTGTGGCCCGGCGGGCGTGATAAGGAAGGTGCCGGTGAGAGTCGCCTGAATTTGCGACGCGGCATATCCTATCCCGCGCGCGCGCAGATTAAAGTCCGCGCTGCCGGCGATACCGTCGGTCACGTCCTCGGCAGCGAGGCCATCGTCGCCCTGAAGTTGGGGCGTGGCATTGATGGCATTCGCGAGTTGCTGGACAAAGCCGGAGATGGCTCCGCTGCCCGAATTGTTCGTCACGGTTACGGTGACCGATGCGCCATTCGTTTTGGTCACGTCAAGCTGGAGCACGTCGCCCAGCACCAGCGTGCCGGCCACATTGAAACTGCGAATGCCCCACGCAATCGAATCAAGAAAGTTGCTGCGGCTGGCCGCGACATACGTCGTCAGCACCGACGCACTTCCAACGGAATTGCTGACGGCAATCGGAATCTGGTTGCCCACTTTATTGGGATCGAAGGATTGCAGTTCGATGCGATCGCCGTGCAGAAAAGCCTGGACCTTGGTGGCGTTCTGATTCAACGGAGAATTCAAAACTCCGGCCAGACCCGAAGCGACAGATTTGATGGTTTCGCTTGCTTGCACCGTGTAATTCATCGGCGGTCGTCCGGGTAGGGTTACGGACAGAACGTTGCCCTGACGCGGCAGGATGTTGGTGAGCGTTTGCCTGAACACGCCATCAAGGAACAGATCGACTTGCTGAAGCGGGTGTTGCGCGTCGCTGACGGCGAATTGAAGGGAAAGATTTGTGGTGCCGGTGAGAAGGGCATTGATTGGCAGATTGATCCACATTCCACAGGCCGGCTGTGCGAACGGCGCGGCGAGCGGTTCGCCGACGATGAGACCTTGATATGGATTGGTCAGACTTTGGTAGTAACATTCCGCCAGACTGAAACCGCGTGCCTGGTAGAAATAATTCTGGGGCGAAGGAAATTTTTGCAGGTAGTTGCACGGCTCCACGACCGTTCCGTAGCCGGCGGTCGCACCCGCGTACAGAAACTTCAGGATGGTGGTCTGATCGTTCGGTTCAAGAATAATTCCGCCGAACGAAGTGAGGCTGTCGGCCATGGCACCCGGTATAAACGCGTTGGGGGAAATATTGAATTGATAGAGTCCGTTTTGATAACCGAGCAAATTGGTCTGGCCAAGAGGTGAGTCGGAAATGATTCGTTGCGTGGAATAATTGCCGCGGAGCCGGGTATTGAACACGGCATTGTCGAAAGTTGAGTATCGGACATTGCGCGCCGGGTCGCTGCTCTTGGCGAGCAGGACGGTTTGGGTGGGAAAAGTGGCGTCGCTGGCAAGACCGCGGTCGATAATGAGTCTGGCTTGCGCGAGGTTGCTGGCGGTGATCATCGTGACGAGGTAAGTGTTGGTGTCGCTGCCCGGTGCGACGTTGCGGAAAAGGTCTTCGCTGCCAGCGTAAGCATTCGAGCTGTTGTCAGGCAAAGAGCAGGAATCGGGTGTGTTGGGTGGCGGTGTGGTGTCGGCCTTGAAGCCGTAGAAGAGAGCCGACGTGGTGCTGTTGAGGCCGTTGGTGTCTGCGACGCGATACGGGATGTCCATTGAAAGCAAAACGAAATCGATTTGATTGGTCAGACCGCGCGCGGTCAGCGTGTTCCTGAGCGGGGTGGCGAGATTCGTTTCAAACTGTCCGCGCGTCCAGATCGCGTTGCCACCCGTCCAGTTGATGCGCACGATATTTTGTGGCGGGAGTTGCCGCTGTTCGGCGTAGTAATTGCCCAATTGTACGGAGTTGGTGCTGGTTTGATTCACGACCAGGGCGACGTTTAATCCACTTCCGGCAGCCCAAAGCGAGGAGGGCAGTGAGACGACTGAAAGAGTCGTCAGCAAAAAAATTACCAATTGTTTCACAGGCCCATCTTCGTCTTGAAAGGCAAATTCGTAAAGCGAGAGTCGAGGTCCAGTCGCCGTGCGCCACGGTGAATTTTCTTTACATCCAAAGCCGGCAATGGTATTGGGTTCTGTTTTCATGAAAATATTGCGACTTGTTTTATTTCTCACCTTTAGCCTCAGTGTCATCAGTCAGGCCCACGCCACCAACAGCGTCGCCCGCGTCTGGGACGAACGGGCGCTCGCCGCCATACGCGCCGACACGCCGCATCCGCCGGCACAGGCGCGCAATCTCTTCAGTCTTTCGGTTTGCATGTACGATGCTTGGGCGGCCTACGACAGCGTGGCGGTAGGTTATGTTTATCACGCCAAACATGCGGCCACGAATTTGTTGGCGGCCCGCAACGAAGCGATCAGCTACGCGGCTTACCGGATGCTCAAGGAACGCCATTTTTATTCCAAGACTTTCAGCAACACGCTCTATTTGGACGACGCGCAGATGACGGCGCTTGGCTACGACACCAATAATGTCTCGCGCGATACTTCCACGCCGGCGGGTGTTGGTAATTCTGTGTATGACGCCGTTTCCGCCTGGTTCATCAACGACGGCGCGCGGCAAACCAATGGCACACGGACAGCGCCTTACCCGGATTATCCGACCAATCAGGGTGGATACATTTATATCAATCCGCCGTTGGCCACTTCCCTGCCTGGCATTGACGATGGCTCTGAGGGCACAAACGGTCCCGGCCATACCGTGGTGGACATTAATCGCTGGCAGCGGTTGCAAGTCGTCAACGGAGTGGATCAAAACGGTTTTCCCACAGGCCCCATTCAAACTTACCTCGGTGCGCAATGGCTCGGGGTGCGGCCCTTTGCGCTGACCCGCACTGATCCGACGCTGTCTTGGATTGATCTGGCCGGGCCGCCGCCGCATCTCGGCGGAGTTGGTGATGCCGAGTTTAGAAACTCGGTAGTGGAAATGATTCGCAAAAGCAGTCAACTCACGCCCGACGACGGAGTGATGGTGGACATTTCGCCCACGGCTTTCGGAAACAATACTCTCGGCGCCAATGATGGCACCGGGCATCCCATCAATCCATACACAGGGCAACCCTATCCATCGAACCTGGTGAAACGCGGTGACTTCGCGCGCGTGCTCGCTGAATTCTGGGCGGACGGCCCCAGCTCCGAAACTCCGCCGGGCCATTGGAACGTGATCGCCAACAACGTGAGCGACAACACCAACTTCGTCAAACGCCTCGGTGGCACGGGTCCGGTGCTGAACGATCTGGAGTGGGATGTGAAGTTGTATTTCGCTTTGAACGCCGCCGTGCATGATGCGGCCTGCGCCGCCTGGTCGCTCAAACGCTACTACGACGGCTGGCGTCCAATCAGCGCGGTTCGTTACATGGCGTTGCAAGGTCAGTCCAGCGATCCGAGCAGCCCTTCGTATAACCCCAATGGTCTGCCGCTGATTCCGGAACTGATTGAACTCGTCACCAGCAACACGGTGGCGTCAGGTCGGCACGCTGGCCTGACCGTCGGCAAAATCGCAGTTTACAACTGGCCGGGCGGGCCTACCAACCCCGTCACGCAGCACAGTGGCGTCAAATGGATTCACGGCGAGAGTTGGGTGCCGTATCAAAAGGCCACCTTTGTCACCCCCGCTTTTCCCGGGTACATTTCGGGCCACAGCACGTTCAGTCGGTCAGCGGCGGAAGTTCTCGCGGCCATCACGGGCACGCCTTATTTTCCCGGTGGCCTCTTTGTGGCGGACATTGCGGTTGCGAACACATCGACGGGACTTGCTTTTGAAAACGGACCAAGCCAGCCCGTCCAGTTGCAGTGTGCGACCTATTACGATGCGGCGGATCAGGCTGGCATTTCCCGGATCTTTGGCGGCATTCATCCGCCGGCGGATGATTTTCCCGGTCGCCGCACCGGCGCGCAGTGTGGCAAAGGTGTTTGGGCGCTGGCGCAAAAGTATTTTGACGGGTCCATTGCCCAGGTGCCCTTCGCTCTGACCATCCGGCCTTTGGATCCCACGGGTTGTGAATTGCGCTTCGATACGGTGCGCGGTTTCTTCTACAAGCTGCAATCCACCTCAGACCTGCTCCAGTCATTTGCCGATGATCCGGCTGGATTTGTCCAGGCCTATGATACATCGATGGTCCGCACTGACAATGTCGCTAACTCCGCCAAGTTGTACCGCGTGCTCCGCGCCTCCGCGCCGTGAAGTGTCTTGAGGCAGACTGATGGACAATTTGGTGGGTTTTCGAGGCCCGCGTCACCCTTACCCTTTCAGGATTTGACAGCATAAAATCTAAAATCAAAAATAAGTTCTTGACATTAATTCTGACCTAGCCTCAAATTGCCATCACTCAGCGCAAAAAATGCAAAACCAGAAGAACCATTGATTACTCACCACACCACGAAGTTCCTCAACAAAAATCAAAAATGAACACTACCAAAAAACACTCCCTCGTGAAACGCGTAGCTTCAAACGAAAAAGCGTTTCAACACAGTCTGGCGATCGGTCTGGCCCTGGCCACTCTCTGGACTGGCTCTTTGCCGGCTCAAGTTACGTTGGATCCGGCGTGAATACGGGCAACAACAACACGAGGACCGAAAGCGACTTGGCTGGGCAGTCAGCGTACCCAAATCTTGGCGACCCGGATACCGTTGGCGCGGGGATCACGAATGCGGCGCCTGTGACTACGCCCAATGGTTTGTTGTTTTTTGAAATTACCAACGTCATCAATTTGTCCAAAACCGATGGTGGCGCTTCTGGATACTTTGCCGGTGACCAACTGGAACCGGGCATCAACTTGACTGCGTCCACGGATGGCCAGTCGGCGGAGATTCTCAGCTACCTCACGCTTCCGGCCGGCACCAACTACATGGGTGTGAGAAGCGATGACGGTTTCGGGGTCCAGTCGGGCACAAATCCTCAGGACATATTTACCAGGAGTCTGGTGGGTGAGCGCCCCGGTGGTGCTGGAGATTTGGTGTTCGCGTTTGTGGTGCCACCAGGAGGGGCCGGCACGTATCCTTTCCGCGTCATCTGGGAGAATGGTGGCGGGGATTCCCATGTTGAATGGTACACCGCAGATTCGCTGGCCCCCACGACCAGGGTGCTCGTCAACGATATTGCCAATGGTGGCATCCCGGCCTATCGCGAGCTATCCGGGGCTACGGTGACCCCGTTCGTCAAAAGTGTGACTCCTCTGCCCGTGCCGCGGCAAATAGAGGCCGTCCAAAATAAAGTGACTGTGGTCTTGGCAGACGGGACAACCGCGGTCAATACTAACTCCATTACCCTTGAAATCGACGGAAGTCCCGCAGCGCTCACAATCACTCGCGCAGGAAGCACGGTGACCGCGGCTTCAGGCGTCCCGAGTGGACTGTTCGTCGCCGGGGAGGGTCATACGGCCGTGCTCAAGTACAACGACGGGGGAACGTATTCGCGCACCCAGGGATGGGCATTTGTCAACTTTGAAAACCTGGTGCTACCAGTCAGTCCGGTCACGGGGGAAAACTTCGATTCATACCCGGAAGCGACCAGTCCGGCGACTACGGTGCCCCCGGGTTGGACGGCGACAAATTACACCTGGCTCGAACAAACTCCACCTGCGGGATTTGGGGTTTGGGATCTTACAGACGTGGCGAATGACCCCTTCGTGAACTGGGTCATGATCACCACCAACACGGTATTTCCCCTCGAGGATGAGGTGATGCTCAACAACACGGCCCAAACGATCAACGGGATACCGTTGACCAATGTTGACAATTGGATGTCGAATAATTTGCTTTTTGCGGCTTCCGACGGGCGTGCGCGAAATGCTACTGACCCCATTGGCGGCACTAACGTCAGTGTCCCTCAAATTCAAATCGCAGTCAGTGCACCATTCAACCTGTCCACCGTGACCAATCCCGTGTTGACCTTCTCCAGTGGTCTTAGAATGTCTGGAAACGGAGAAGAAGACGCCTTGGAATACTCAGTTGATAACGGTGCGACCTGGTTGCCAGCCCTCCTCTGCTTTAACAATAACCGCACCTTCCTGAATGCGGACGGGTCCTATGACGCCGTGAAAATCCTGACCAATGTCTGGACCGATGTCGCGAAATTCCCGGTTGTTCAAGACCCAACTACCCGCGATTGGATTAGCTCCGGGCCGCTCGGTCAAAAGTTCGGGGATGTGCTCCTGACACCTATCTCAGCCGCGTTGGCACCGTATATCGCGGAACGAAACGACTCGGTGGCCGCCCGCAAGGTGGAAGCGATTCGTCTGCCAGCCGCAAGCAAGAAGAGTCAAGTTCGCCTTCGTTTCAATCACTACGGCTCGTGTGGTTGGGAATGGGGTGTGGACAACATCGCGTTCTACGACATCGCTCCCACCACGCCTGCCCCTGTCATTAGCAGCGTAGCAGCTTCTGGTGGTGTGGTCACCGTCAAATGGGCCAACGGTGGAGTGCTCGAGTCTTCGCCGAGTCTTAGCAGCCCGGTTTGGACGTCAACGGGCAACTATCTCGGAACTTTTAGTGAGGCGGCAGGATCCGGTACAAAGTTCTATCGCGCCAGGCGATAAGCGTCAGACCCCTCTGCCTCGAAGTGGTCAGGGGTTCAGTTAAGTTGTAAGTGTCCACCACGCGCAGCAATGTGCGTGGTGGACTTGTCTTTGGGGAAGGCTCAAGTTGAGCATGATGGTTGCTTCGAACAATAGCCGCTTAATCCAGATGAACAGGGGCGCGAAAAACCTTGAAGCGCTGGTATGGTCAAAGAGCGCTGAAAAAAGGGACTGACTCTCCGGTTTGAAACGTGTTTCCCAAGTCATGGGCATTGCCCTGACCCGCTCAGCGGGCGTGGATTCACCAGCACGCTGAAATCTACAAACGAGATGTCGCCGACGCCCGATGACTAGTTGTTCCGACGCACGAGAATTCTTGCAAAGCTCGGGAGCGAATGATAAACACCCGCACATGCGAATGAGTAAGTTCTGGCTCTCGACTGTTTCCGTCCTGGTGATCACGCTGGCCTCCGGCTCCACGGTTCGCGCGGCGGCGGTAAACTTGAACCCGGCCGCAGACGCGTTCGTCACCACTGGGCCTGCGAATAATCTCAGCACGAACAATTACGGCGGTGGCGGTTCAATCGGGTTGTCGGCGGTGGGCTTGCCCAAGGGCGAATTTCAATCCGTGCTGCGTTTTGATACGAGCAGCGCGAAGACCACCTTCGACGGTCTTTACGGCGCGGGTTTGTGGAGCTTGCAATCAGTGAGCTTGCAACTCACCGCCACCGCGGTGAACAACACCAATTTCAACGCGAACAGCGCCGGCTCGTTTGCCGTGAACTGGATGCAAAATGATGGTTGGACCGAAGGCACCGGCACCCCCAACGCGCCTGGGAGCGCGGGCATCACGTACTCCAGCTTGCAAGGGTCTTTCATCAATCCAACGGCGGACGAAGCGCTGGGAACATTCAGCTACAGTGGCGCAAGCAGTGGCGCGTTCATTTACGCGCTCAACTTGACCAGTGGTTTCACGGCCGATCTCCTGGCCGGCGATCTCGTCAGTCTTCGCCTTCTGGCTGCGGATGGCTCGGTGAGTTATCTCTTTAATTCGCGCGAGTTTGGAACGGCAGCCAATCGACCGCTGCTGAGCATCACCGCCGTGCCGGAGCCGGGAACGGTGTCTTTGCTGATCTTGGGCAGTTTGATGTGCGCGGTGCGCAGATGGACGCGGCGATGGTGTTGATGGACAGGCCATCTTTTACCCCGACTACTTTTGCTCGGGACGCCCGGCACCCACGACGGCACCGACAGGCTTACCGCCAGTGAAGTCCCGCAGGCCTTGATGTTTCAGTCTCCGCTCTGTGCCCACCTTCAGGGATTTCGTAAAATTTTCTGACCCCGGTTGACTCCGCCTTTGCTTTCAAGAGGTTGAGCAGATTTGCGTTGATGCGGAGACGAACCACCTTTGGCAATGTCGCCAAGCCTGATGAGATTTACGACTCGCGTCGGATTCAACACGCCAGTCCTTCTAACACCTGAATTGGGAGTGAGGTTTAGCATCGAGACTGTGGCGAAGGTTCTACCCAAACTTGAATTCTACGTAGCGCGAAATTTTGTGGCCTGAAAATAACTGAACACAAAAGAGCAATGGAAAACCAATTGAGGGTTAATGAAATCGCTTGCAATGGCATTTGTTTTGGGCAACGGTGTAACTGAACCTAGATTCAAACTTATGAAAAACATCTACACCCTCACAATCATTGGACTCCTCGCCTTCGCGATGGGCGGCGCAATTCTTTTTCTGTAAATTTGTTGAGCATCAAACTGAGGGCTAGGTTTGGCATTCCATGTTGAGGTAAACTTTTCCGGTTTCCCAGACTTCACTGGTTTCCTGGAGCAGGGCCGAGACGAGTCGGAGCAAC